>DATIOS010000552.1:0-4110 GCA_035472915.1 Thermoanaerobaculia bacterium | reverse complement strand
CGGCGACGGAGAGGGGCGGGTAGACCGTGGGTACCTGGGTGTGAGGCAGCCGCCGCCACATTTCGTCACGGAGAGGAAAGAGCCGGTCGGCTGCCGGGGGCAAGGCGTAGGGATTGAGACCGGCCGCCGCGACCTTTCCATCCCAGAGATAGCGCAGCACGTCGTCGGACAACGTCGGCGGTAGGAGAAGCAGCGGGAGGCGAAGCAGCAAAGCTGCCAAGAGGAGCGCCCTACCATGGGTCGCCATCGTCGCCTCCAGCCGCCCCGCCGCCCAAAGGAGCCCGAGGAACGCGACCCCGAGGAGGGTCAGCGTCAGCGCCAGATGATGAGCGAGATCGAAGACGAAAAGCAGACCGATGTTGACCGCCAGGAGCGGCAGCGAAACGGCGAAGGCCTTGAAGGCCGGCCGGTCGCGCCCGGCCGTTGACCATGCACTTTCCGTGGGCGCCGGCCCTGCTGGCACTCTATTACTCCGTCCTGGCGGTGCTGTCGTTTTACGGCCTGCACCGGCTGTGGATGGTGATGCTGTACCTGCGGACCCGCTCGCACCTGGTCCCGATGCCGGAGCCGCCCTCCGATCCGCAAGGCTGGCCCGTGGTCACCGTGCAGCTGCCACTCTACAACGAGATGTACGTGGCCGAGCGGCTCATCGACGCCGTCTGCCGGCTCGACTATCCCGCCGGCCGGCTGGAGATTCAGGTGCTCGACGACTCGACGGACGAGACCACCGAGATCGTCGCCCGCGCCGTCGCCGAGCAGCGGGCCAGGGGGGTGGACATCCACCATCTCCACCGCGCCGACCGCTCGGGTTTCAAGGCCGGGGCCCTGGTCACCGGACTGGCGAAGGCGCGCGGCGAGTTTCTCGCCATCTTCGACGCCGACTTCGTGCCGTCGCCGGACTTCCTCCGCCGGACCGTCCCCTACTTCTCCGATCCCGGCCTCGGCATGGTGCAGGGGAGTTGGGCGCACATCAATCGCAACTATTCGCTCTTTACCCGCGTCGAGGCCATCCTGCTCGACGGCCATTTCATGATCGAGCACCGGGCGCGCAACCGCTCCGGCTGTTTCTTCAACTTCAACGGCACCGCCGGCATCTGGCGCCGGGCGGCCATCGAAACCTCGGGCGGCTGGGAGCACGACACCCTGACCGAGGATCTCGACCTCTCCTACCGCGCCCAGCTCAAGGGCTGGCGATTCCTCTACCTGCCCGAGCTTGCCGTGCCTTCCGAGCTGCCGGTGGATGCCAGCGGCTTCAAGAGCCAGCAGTACCGGTGGGCCAAGGGGGCCGTGCAGACGGGCCGCAAGCTCCTGGGGGAGATCTTCCGGGCTCCCCTCCCCTTGCGGGTGAAGTTGGAGGCTTTCGTCCACCTCACCAACAACATCAGCTATCCACTGATGGTGGTGCTCGCCGTCCTGATTTTTCCGGCGATGATGCTGCGGGTCGGCACCTCGACGGAAATGCTGCTCCTGGTGGATCTTCCCATGTTCCTGTCGGCCACCGTCTCCGTGCTCGCCTTCTACCTGATGAGCCAGGTGGCGGCCGGACCCGGATGGCGCCGGGAGATCCGCTTCCTGCCGGCGTTGATGGGCGTGGGCATCGGCCTGTCGCTCAACAACTCGCGGGCGGTGATCTCGGGCCTCTTCCATCGCGGCGGCACCTTCCACCGCACCCCCAAGTACAACATCGAGACCCGGGGACAGCACTGGTGGGTCAAGCGCTACCGGGCCGGCGGCGATCCCACGCGGAGTGTGGAAGCCCTCTTCGCCCTCTACTTCCTGGCCTGCACCATCTACGCGTACAAGGCCGGGATGTGGATGTCCATTCCCTTCCTCTACCTCTTCGTCCAGGGCTACGGCTACATGGCCCTCCTCAGCTATCTGCCGTCCCTGCGCGGCTGGTGGGCACGGACGCGCCAGCGGCGGCCGGCCGAGGCAGGAGCGGGCTAGAGACTTTCCGGATCTCCCGGGCGACCCGGCTGGACCCCGGCTAGAATATTGTGATGGCTCTTCCCGATTGGCGCTCCAACCCCCAGGTGGCGTTGCGGCCGGCGGCGCCGCGGGATGCCGATCTCCTGCGCCAGTGGCGGTCGGAGGCGAGCGTGCGGCGCTTCCAGCCGCTCAACGAGCTGCCCACGGCCCAGCTCCGGGCCGACGTCGCCAGCCAGCGTTTGGCCGACCTCTACCGAGGCCGGGGAGAGAAATTTCAGTGGATCGTCCAAGTGGACGGTCAGCCTGCGGGATGGATCACCCTGGTGGTCAGCAACTGGGAGCACGGCCTGGCCGAGGTGGGCTATGCCCTTTCCACCGTCTTTCAGAACCGGGGAGTGATGAGCGAGGCCCTGGCGCTCCTGCTGGACGATCTCTACCACAACACCCTGCTGGAGCGGATCGAAGCGCGCTGCGCCGTGGAGAACGTCGGCTCGCAGCGCGTGCTGGAGAAGACCGGCTTCGAACGCGAAGGCCGGCTGCGCGCCTACTTCAAGCTACGCGGCCGGCGGATCGACAACTATCTTTATGCCCTGCTGCGCGAGGACTACCTGGCCGGTCGCGGCAAGGGCTAGTACGGGCTAGTACCGAATCGAACCCACCCGGGTGCGGGACTGAAAAGTAGTCGACTGCACAATCCTCGAAACGACGTCGGCGATGCGGCCCGAGGACACGCGCCGGAGGTCGCCTTCGTACTGCTGGCGGTCCACTTGGTCG
Organism: Thermoanaerobaculia bacterium; assembly: GCA_035472915.1. Lineage (GTDB taxonomy): Bacteria > Acidobacteriota > Thermoanaerobaculia > Multivoradales > UBA5704 > DATARR01. The sequence goes on along the minus strand of DATIOS010000552.1, from coordinate 1,407 downwards.
AGGCTCACGCCCAGCAGGTTCTGATAGAGCGAGCTCAGCCGGTCCTCGCTGCTGGCGCGAACCCGGTTCCGGCTCTCCTCGCTGTTGGCGATTCCGACGGCGGCCTGCACGACCGCTTCATACCCGCCGCGGTCGATCGAGTCGACCGTGCCCTGGGCGCCCGAATCGGGCTCCCGCAGCAGAATGGCTTGATAAAGCATACGAGTGAGATCCTGAGCCCGGGCACTGCCGGTCAGGGTCGCCGCAGGCGCTTCGGGCGCGGCGGCAGGGACGACCTGAAGATAGATGGCGCCGCTGCGCAGGTTGGCGGGCACCCAGTCATCCTGGATCTGATAGCCGATCGCCTGGTTGCGATGGCTTTTGGCGGCCCCTACGTCGAGGTCCGCGGTGGAGTTCTCGCTCCTCGAGCGGGTGATGCGCACGCCACCCTGAGATTGATCGCTATAGGTCGTCGCCGGATAAAGCGGCGCCCGGTTGCCCGTGGGAATCGCGGTCATGATCAGCCGCACGTGGCTGCCGGCCGGCACGGTGATCGATCCTCCTGGCGGCACGGTGCCGAGATCCTGCTGCGTGGAAAGATCGCGGACCACTACTTGAACGCCGGCTATAGGCGGCCGAGGCTTCGTCGACTGGGCTTCAGCCTGCAGAGCGGCGAGGAAACAAAGCAGTGCCGCCGCCATGATTGCTGGCACGAAGGTTCGATTCGTTATTCTCATCGGACACTTCCTCTCTAGATGTCATCGACTGGGCTTTGCCCAGTCTGTTGCTTTCGTCTCGGTATAGAGCAAGAAGGGTGCCACCAGCGCGAGTTACTGGACTAGAATGCCCTCAGAAAGCGTATGGGGAGAACCGACGAATGAAGAGCAGGGTCTTCGCTGGGCTTGGATTCTTTCTCTGCATCCTGCCCCTTGCCGGGCTCGGGGCGCCGCGGGATCGGGAGGTCGTGCTGCTCGCAGCCGAGTGTCAAAACGAGAACGGCGGTTGCGCAAGGCAGGATCTCGTCGCCTACACTTTCAGGAACGGCAAGCAGGTCGCGAAAGATACGGTCCTGACTTCGGACGTCCTGTCTTTCAACCTCGGGGAAAACCAGATTTACCAAGACCGTTACGTCATCACCCACTGGGCGGACGTCATCGACCTTCCCAACAAGAAACTTCTGCACAAGGGCGACGGACAACTCGTGGGTCTGGAAGGAGACCGGGTCATCGAGTACGTCCGGAAATGGGAGATCGACGGCTACTTTTATTTTGATCTGAAAACCGGAGAGCGCGGTCCGCTGACACAGCCGGGCAAATGGGCGCTGCCGGGAGTGCTATCGCCGAAACAGACGAAGAGCGTGTCGGCCTGTGAGATCTCTGTGAATCGCATTATGGGTATCGAAGTTTGGATGTTCACCGCGGACGGCCA
>DATIOS010000551.1:0-7646 GCA_035472915.1 Thermoanaerobaculia bacterium | reverse complement strand
CGCTTCCGGCTGGTGGCCAACCTCTGCCGGGCAGGATTCTCACCTGCCGGGTTCCATCTGAAAGGTTTCCGCTTTGTCAGCTACTGCCTACCTCGCTTCCCCCTTTCCCAGGCTTGGCCTGGCGCACAGAGCCTGACACCTTGATAGGGGCAGCTTTCCGCCGGCCCTACCATTCCACCGTGACCGCAGGAAAAGAGAAAGGGGGGAGTATATCAGAGGCTGTATCGGAGCGTGGCGCCGGGGCCCACGCATCGACCGTTGAGACCGCAGCCGCCCCGCCGTTGCAATCCGTTACATTCCCGACATTCCCGAGAAACGCCGAGGTCTCAGAGTCGACGGTGCCAAGAAGAGGCCCGTCCCATGAAGAAAACCTTCCTCATCGCCCTGACCGCCACCGCCCTCGCCCTGGCGGCCGTCCTCTTGATACGGATGGCGCCGCGGAGCGAGGACCCTCTGCGCGGCGCCGAGATCGTGCGGGTGGCCCGGCGCGATCTCGAACGGGTCGTCACCGCGACCGGCGTCATCAAGCCGCGGGTGGGGGCAGAGGTCCGGGTGGGTTCTCGCGCCTCGGGGGTGGTCCGCCGGCTCCTCGTGCGGATCGGCGATGCGGTCGCGAAGGGGCAGCTCCTGGCCGAGCTCGAGACCGGCGAGCTCGACGCCCGCAGGTCACAGGCTGCCGCGGCCGTGGCCTCGGCGCGGGCCGACCTCGATTACGCGGAGGCCGACCTGCGGCGCAAGCGTGAGCTGGCAACGGCGCAGCTTCTTCCCCGCAGCGAGCTCGAGGTGACCGAGCGGGCAGCGGCCGTCGCCGCCGAGGGACTCCGGCAGGCGCAGGCCAACCTCGATCTCGCCGTCACTCAGCTCGGCTACGCGAAGCTCACCGCGCCGATTGGCGGCGTAGTCGCCTCGATCTCGACCGAGGAGGGCGAAACGGTGGCCGCGAGCTTCGCTTCGCCGACTTTCGTCACCCTCCTCGATCTCGACCGCCTGGAAGTCCGCGCCTACGTGGATGAGACCGACATCGGCCGCATTCGCACCGGGCAGCAGGCCAGCTTCACCGTCGACACCTACCCCGGCCAGGAGTTCGCCGGGGAGGTGGTCGCCGTTTACCCGCAGGCCGAGATCCGGGACAACGTTGTCAACTACGTCACGGTCATCCGCTTCCCGCCGCCCCGCGGCCACACCCTGCGGCCGGAGATGACGGCGACCGTGCGCATTGCCCTGGAAACTCGGCGCGCCGTTCTCGCTGTGCCCCGCCGCGCCGTCCGCCGCGAGGGAGGCCGGCAGTACGTGCTCCTCCGGCGCGGCAATCAGAAGGATGCGACCGAGCGGCGCTGGGTGAAAACCGGCGGCCAGGACGAGAGCTATTGGGAGATCGCCGAGGGCCTGCGAGAGGGGGACGAAGTGCTCATCGGCGACGAGAAAACCGAAGGAAAGGAGAACGTAGGCCCATGATCGAGCTCGAAGGGATCGAACGAACGTATACCCGGCCGGGGGGCGAGCCGGTGCGGGCGTTGCGCGAGATCTCGCTGCGCATCGAGCGCGGCGAGTTCCTGGCCGTCGTCGGCGCCTCCGGCTCGGGGAAGTCGACGCTGATGAACGTCCTCGGCCTTCTCGACCGGCCGGACGCCGGGCGCTACTTACTCGACGGCGAGGACATCTCCCATCTCGGGATCGACGCCCAGGCTCGCCTGCGCAACCGGCGGATCGGCTTCGTCTTCCAGTCTTTCCATCTCTTGCCACGCACCAGCGCACTGGAGAACGTGGAGCTGCCGCTCCTCTACTCCGACCGCGCCTCGGTCGCCGGACTGGGACGCCGCGCCCTCGAAGCCGTGGGACTCGCCGACCGCATCGATCACAAGCCGTCCGAGCTTTCGGGAGGCCAGCAGCAGCGGGTGGCGATCGCCCGCGCCCTGGTCAACGAGCCCGACCTCCTCCTCGCCGACGAGCCGACCGGCAATCTCGACGAGCGCGCGGCCGGGGAGATCATGGACATCTTCCACACCCTTCACGCCGCCGGCCGGACGATCGTGCTCGTCACTCACGATCCGAATCTCGCCGCTCACTGCGACCGCATCTGCCGGCTGGAGTCGGGACGATTGGTCTCCGACCAGCGCACGCCGGGCGCGCAGCCCGCCCGGCGCGAAATGGCGGCCTTCGCCGCCCAGGAGGGAGCATGAACCGCAAGACCGCGCGCCTCGTCGCCCACAGCTTCAAGGCCCTCAACCGCTTCCGGTTCCGCTCCGCCTTCCTGATGCTGGGGAGCCTGGTGGGCGTGGCGGCGCTGACACTGGTGGTCTCGATCGGCGAGGCGGCCGAGCGGAAGATCGTCTCGACCGTTCGCCAGCTCTTCGGCGGCTCCTCGATCCTGTTGGTCACCGGCGGCGGCCGGCTCATCGGCGGCCCGCGCCCCGGGGCCGCCCGCCTGACCCTCGACGAGGTCGCGGGCATCGTTCGCCAGCTTCCCGAGGTCGAGGCCTGGGACCCGCAGCAGGGGTTGACCAACGAGCCGGTGCGTTCCGCCGCGGGCACCACGACCGCGAGAGTCCTCGGCGAGTCCGAGCGCTTCGAGCGCGTCTGGAACCGGAGTGTCATCCGGGGGGAGCCCTTCGACGCCGCGGCGGTGGCCAGCTCGGCGCGGGTCGCCCTGATCGGCGCGACGGTGGCGCGCGACCTGTTCGGCGCCGAGGATCCGCTGGGAGCGGAGATCCAGATCGGCTCGGTGCACTTCCGGGTCGTCGGCCTCCTCGAGCCGTTCGGCACCGATGCCCACGGCATGGACCGCGACGCCGAGATCGTCGTCCCCCTCACGACCCTCCAGCGCCGGGTGATGAACGTCGACACCATCGGCGGCGCCAAGCTCCTGGTGCGGGACCCGGCGCGGGTGGAGGAGACGGCGCGCGCGTTGAAAGGCCTGCTTCGCGAGCGCCACGCCCTGGCCACCGGCCAGCCGAACGACTTCACGATCATCACCGCCACGCAGGTGCAGCGGATGGTCGGCAAGGTCGAGCGGGTGCTCTTCGTCTTTCTCCCGCTGGTGGCGGCGGTCTCGCTGCTCGTGGGTTGCGTGGTGGCGGCAAGCCTAATGCTGGCGTCCCTGAGCGCCCGGGTGGGCGAGATCGGCCTGCGCCGGGCGGTGGGCGCCCGGCCCTGGGACATCCAGCTCCAGTTCCTCCTCGAGACCGCGGTGACCTCCCTCGGCGGCGGCGTCCTGGGACTCGTCGCCGGTTCGGTCATCGCCGAAGTGGTGGCGCGCCGATTTACCCTCGGCGGCGTCTTCTCCTGGAAGGCGATCCTCCTGGGGCTCGGAGCCGCGACCCTGACCGGTCTCCTTGCCGGCGTCGCCCCGGCGCGCCGCGCCGCCAAGCTGGCGCCGGCCGACGCGCTACGGTGAAGGTGCCCGCCGATGAAGCGTGCGCGCGCTCTCCGTCCGGCGCTCCGGGCGCTCGCCGCGCACCGGCTGCGAGTCGCCCTCGCCCTCTCAGGGGTGGCGATCGGCGTCGCCGCCGTCCTCCTCACCGGCGCCCTCGGCGCGGGGGCGCAGCGAGAGGTGAGCAGCAGCCTGGAGGCGATGGGCACCAATCTCCTGGTGGTGCGGCCAGCACCGGCGAAGCGCCTGGTCGCCCGCAAAGAGGTGCGCGGCTTCGTCACCACCCTGACCCCGGCGGACGCCGCGGCCCTCGCCGAGTTGGAGAGGGTGGACGAGGCCATGCCAGGAATGGAGGGGACGCTGCGGGTGAAGGGCGGCGGGGGCTCGGTGGTTGCCACCGTCCTCGGCGCCACCCAAGCCTTTCCACGGGTTCGCCGCTTCCGCCTCCGCGCCGGACGCTTCTTCGACGCGGAGGACGAGGAAGGCGCCCGGCGGGTGGCCGTGCTCGGCGCCCGGGTGGCCGAGCGGCTCTTCGGCGACGAGCCTCCGGACGCTCTGCTCGGCCGCGGCCTCAGCCTCCGGGGTAATCCTTTCGAGATCGTCGGCGTGCTGGAGGCCAAAGGAGTCCTGGCCGACGGCTCAGACGAGGACAGCACGATTGTCATTCCAATCCGCACCGCCCTGCGCCGAGTGTTCAACGTCGCCTATCTCAGCACGGTCTTCGTGACCGTCCGCGATTCCAGCCGGCGCGGCCAGATGGATGCGGCCCAGGCGGAGATCGGCGCGCTTCTCCGCCAGCGCCACCGGCTGCGGGACAACGCCCCGGCGGACGACTTCGCCGTCCAGGACAAGGCCAAGCTCCTGGCCTCGCAGAAGGAGGCCGCCGCGACGCTGACCCTCCTCACCGCCGGGCTCTCCGGACTCGCCCTATTGGTCGGCGGTACGGGAATCCTCGCCCTCATGCTCCTTTCGGTGAAGGAGCGCACCGGGGAGATCGGCCTGCGGCTGGCCGTCGGCGCCCGGCCGCGGGACATCCTGATCCAATTCCTGGCCGAGGCCACGGCCCTGGCGCTCGGCGGCTGGCTCGCCGGGGTCACCCTCGCGGCCCTCGGCAGCGGCGCCCTCGCCCTGGGGACGTCCTGGAAGGTTGCCGTGCCGGTCGGCGCGCTGCTCGCGTCGCTCGCCATGGCCCTGTTCACCGGTCTAGGCTTCGGCGCCGTGCCGGCTCGCAAGGCCTCGCTGCTGCCGCCGATCCGCGCCCTCGGCACGGAGTAAAGGAAAACGTGCGTCCCCACACCCAAGACCCTCATCACCCCGGCCCTCTTCTCCCGCCCCCTCCGCACCCCCCACACCGGGAGAAGAGGGAGACCAGCAAAACGCTTCAGCCGGGACCCCTCTCCCGGTGTGGGGGGTTGGGCGGGGGCGGGAGAGGGGCAGGGGTGAGGGTCTTCGGGCGGGGGCGCCTTAAGGCAAAGATGAGAGATCATGGATGAATCATGACCGCAACGCGCGTGCTCGTCCTCGACGACGACGAGGCCCTGGGCGAGCTTCTGACCGAGTATCTCGGGGGCTTCGGCTTCACCGTCCGCGCCGTCGCGCATCCAGAGGAGGGGCTGCGGGCGATCCGGAGCGATCCGCCGGATCTGGTGGTCCTCGACCTCATGCTCCCCGGAATGGACGGTCTGGCGGTCTGCCGAAAAATCCGCGAGACCAGCCGGGTGCCGATCGTGATGCTTACCGCCCGCGGCGGCGTGATGGACCGCATCCTCGGTCTGGAGCTGGGGGCGGACGACTACCTGCCCAAACCCTTCGAGCCGCGCGAGCTGGTGGCCCGCATCCAGGCGGTGCTCCGGCGGGGGACGCTGCCGGAAGGCGAGGAGAGCCTGCGGATCGGACCGCTGGAGATCAGCTGGGCGTCGTGCTCCGCCAGCCTCGACGGTCGACCGCTCGCCCTGACCACGGCGGAGTTCACCCTCCTCGGCCTCCTGGCGCGAAGCCGGGGGAGAGTGCTGACCCGCGAGCGCATCCTGGACGAGACCCGCGGCGTCGACTGGGAGGCCTACGACCGGTCGGTCGACATCCTGGTCAGCCGGCTGCGGCAGAAGCTGGGCGACGACGCCCGGCGCCCCCGGTACATCCGGACGGTGCGGGGAACGGGATACAGGTTCATCGGTGGGAACAGCGGGATCGGCGACGACGGAGCTGGCGATGAGTGAGACGTTGCATCGCGTGGCCTGGCACCGGTCGATCTTCGTCCGGCAACTGGCCATCATGCTGGCCACGACGGTGAGCCTCCTGGTCTTCGTCGCCGGCTTCTTCTACTCCATTCTCGGCCCGAGCCTCTCGATGTCCCGCGGCCTGGTGGCCGAGTATGCCCGCGCGCTGGCCTCGACCTCGCCCGACGAGGCCAAGGCGAAGGAGATCGCCAAAAGTCTGGGTCTGGAGATGCGCTACGAAGGCCCGGGCGGGGCCTGGGAGACGGCGCCCGGCCTCCCCCACCTCTCCGAGGTCCAAGCGGGAAATTGGCGGCACGACCTCACGGTCGTCCCCGCTCCCCAGGGCGGCACGTACCTGTTCTTCTGGGAGCTCGGCCGGAGGATGCGCCGGGCGCACTCGCACCTTTTGTGGGTGCTCCACTTCGTGATGGCGTTGATCGTCCTCCTGGCCTACCTCGTTCTGCGCCGCTCCCTCCGGCCCCTGCGGGCGCTCCACGAGGGGGTCGCGCGGCTGAGCGAAGGCGAGCTCGACGTCACCGTGCCGAGCCGGACGCGGGACGAGTTCGGCGCCCTCGCCGAGGCCTTCAACCAGATGGTCCGCCGGATCTCCGAGATGCTCCGCGCCAGGGACCAGCTCCTGCTCGACGTGAGCCACGAGCTCCGCAGCCCGCTGACGCGCGTCAAGGTGGCCCTCGCACTCCTGCCGGAGGGGGACAAGCAGCGCCGGATCGAGGCCGACGTGGCCGAAATGGAGGCCATGATCGCCGAGCTGCTGGAGCTGGAGAGGCTGCGCGGGGGGCGGGGGTTGCAGCGGGAGAGGCTGGACCTGGTGGCTCTTCTGCGGCAAGTCGCCGAGGGGTTCCAGGATCGCCCGCCCGGGGTCCGGTTTGTCGCGGAGGAGCCGGAGATCTGGGTCGAGGTGGATGGGGAGAAACTCAGAGTCGTCCTCCGGAACCTCCTGGAGAATGCCCTCAAATACTCGTTGGCCGACAGCCGGTCCATCGAAGTGGCGGTGAAATCGGACGGCGAGGCGGCGATCGTCGTCGTTACCGACGACGGCCCGGGGCTTCCCGCCGACGACCTCCACAATCTCTTCGAGCCGTTCTTCCGCGTCGACCGCTCGCGCTCCAAGAAGAGCGGAGGCTACGGCCTGGGCTTAAGCATCTGCAAGCGGATCGTCGAGGCGCACGGGGGGCGGATCGAAGCCGCGAACCGGAGCGGGCGGGGGGCGGAGTTTACGATTACGCTGCCAGCACCACCGCCGTAACGATCAGTCCAACACCGCCCAGAGTCAGGACCGATGGGATCACCCACGGGGTCACAGTTCCCGCTGCCCATGCGTTGGCGGGGTCTGGAGGATAGTAGGTCACTCGCACGATGGTGCCCAGTGTTGGCCTCGAGCCATCCGAAGGGCGAGTGATCTCATACGTCTGACCGGTCCGATCCTCAAAGGCTACGACCGGAAAGGTGGGATCTCCATCGAGATCGTCCGCGTAGCGGACAACTCTTCCATCGGTGTCGATACAGCGGTCTACGAATCGCCAGGTCTTGACGAACATGATCGCACTCGACACGACAAGCGCCGTACCGATCGCGGTCAGAAAATACGGTAACAGGTTGTCCACGATACTCCTGTGTGTTTCAGGCCAGGGGTCCTTACGGGCCCACCTCCGAATCGTGCGATCCTCATCCCAGGGCTCGGCTCCTGGACACTTCGACCTTCGACTCTCCCTTGAACTTGAGGCCGGCGTCGCTGAACGCTCCTCTCCTCAACGTATCCTAAGCCAATCTTCAGGACGGCTCCGCCGCGCCGGCTGCATCGTGGCTTCGAAAGGAGACGTCAATGAAGGCCATTCTGCTATTCCTGTTGGTAGCCACCGCCGCCGGAAGCGATCCCGCGCACGAGGTCGCGCTGACGCGGGAGATGATCGAAGACGCCGCCATCCGCTACGACGACGACGGTTTGCGCCTCGGGCGGGAACGGGCCGCCCGCCTGGCGGCCGAAGGCGAGGCCACCGGCGACACCCGGCTGGCGCGCGACGCGCACATTCTCATCGCCC
>DATIOS010000550.1:0-5777 GCA_035472915.1 Thermoanaerobaculia bacterium | reverse complement strand
AACGACTCCACCAGAGGACGGTCGAGGAGCACCCAGCTGCGGTCGAACTCGGCGAATCCCGTGGAAAAAGTGCTGGAGACGCGCAGGCTCTGGTAGTGGAAGCGGGGCCGGCCGTCCTGGAATCCCAGGGCCACCAGGCGGAGGACGTCGCCCGGGTGGGCCGCCAACTTGTCCGCCAGATCCTTGCCCAACACGGCGCAGGGAAGGCCGTCCGGCCCTGTCTTGAGCTGCTCGGAGTTGGCGGCGAGCTGGCCGCCTCCGGCGTCGACGCCGCGCAGCACGATCTCCAGCCCCCCGGGCCGGCTGGAGCTGGATAGGGAGCCCTGACCGTAGGCCACACGGCCGATGCGCTTGACTCCGCGAATGGCCAGCAGGCGTTGCCGTTTCGCCGCCGAGAGGCTCGCGTTGCCTCCCACCGGATAGGCGATCACCGCTGCGTTGCCCCGCACCAGCTTGTTCTGCAGGTCCTCCCGGTAACCGGTCATCAGGGCCATGGCGATGACCATGGCGGTGACCCCCAGAGCCGTCGAGAGCAGAGCCGCCCGCGCCGTGCCGTCCAGCAGCCGGCTGCGGCGCCCGCGCAGGAACCGCCAGGCGATGAGCCAGGGCAGCGGACCGGAAAGAAGCGGGTCTGAGGGCGAGGATTTCACCGATGCGTTGCGGCGGTCAGGAAACGGTCGAAGAGGACCGCGGCCTCGTGGGGGCCGGGAGCGGCCTCCGGGTGATATTGCACCGAGTAGACGGGCCGGCCCTCGGCGGCGAAGCCTTCCACCGTGCCGTCGTTCAGGTTCACCTGGGTGACCTTGCAGAAGGCGGGGAGCGAGGCGGGATCGACGGCGAAGCCGTGGTTCTGGCTGGTGATCGCCACCTTTCCCGAGGGCAGATCGCGCACCGGCTGGTTGCCGCCGTGGTGGCCGAACTTGAGCTTGAACGTCCGGCCGCCGAAAGCGAGGCCGAGGAGCTGGTGCCCCAGGCAGATGCCGAAGATGGGCAGATCCGCCGCCAGCAGCTCGCGGACGTTGCCGACGATCTCGGTCAGCGGCTCTGGATCTCCCGGGCCGTTCGAGAGCACCACGCCGTCGACTCCCAGGGCCTTTACCACGCTCGCCGGCGTACGCGCCGGCAGCACCGTCAACCGGGCGCCCCGGGCAGCCAGCGAGCGGAGGATGTTCGCCTTCACCCCGAAGTCGTAGACCGCGAGATGCCGACGCTCCTCGCCCACCGCCGGCATTTCCCAGGGCGCATCGCAGGTGACCTCGTCGACCAGAGCGCAGCCGGCCATGGTGGGGAAGTCGGCCAGCTCGGCGGTCAGGCCGGCGATGTCCGACCGCTCGGAGGTGATCACGCCGCGCAGCGCACCTCGTTCCCGCAGCCGCCGCACCAGCGCTCGCGTATCGAGCCCCTGGAGGGCCGGCACGCCGTGTCGCCGCAGGTAGGTCACCAGGCTCTCATCCGGCGAGGCGCCCGAGGGACGGACGGTAAACTGGCGGGCGATGAACCCCTCCACCCACGGCCGGAGCGACTCCGCCACCTCCGCCGTGGTGCCGTAGTTGCCGATGTGCGGCTGGGTCATCACCACGATCTGACCGCGGTAGGAGGGGTCGGTGAGCACCTCCTGGTAGCCGGTCATCGACGTGTTGAACACCACCTCGCCGAAGCGAGTGCCGGCCGACACGGCCTCCGCCTCGAAGACGGTGCCGTCGTCGAGCAGCAGCAGGCCGGATTGAAAGGCGGGGTTCTTCAAGATTGCCTTCCTTGATTTCTACGCGCCCGCCCGCGAGAAGGCGTGCCGCGAAGTGCGCGACAGGGTATCATGCCGGTCTGGGCTTCAAGCCCATGAGGAGAAACGGTATGCGGAAATCGCGCGATCTGACGTTCCCGGTGATCCTGGCGTTGCTCGGCCTCATGGCCTCCGCCGCCTTCGCCGCCAGCGGCTATCTGGTCTATCTGAAGGACGGCCACACGATCGCCGCCAAGGAGAAGTACAAGGTCGAAAAGGGCAAGGCGATCATCACCCTGCTCAACGGCACGCAGTCGTTCATCCCGCTGGATCAGGTCGACGTCGCCAAGTCCGACCAGGCCAATCGTGACGGCTACGGCAGCGCCGTCGTCCTCCCCGGCGCGCCGCAGGAGGTGGTCCCTGCCGGCAAGGCGCCGACCGATCGCACCCTGGGCGACCTCATCAAGTCCCGCGAGGCGGCGCCGCGCGAGCTGCCGACGACCCGGCGTGACAAGAACGCGGCGGCGTCAGGCCGCATGATCAAGACCAAGGCGGGCTTCAACGACCTCTCCACCCTCCCCCAAAAAGCCTTCCCCAACGCCGAAGTCGCTACGGAGCTGCGGCAGTCCTTCCATGGGCAGGGCGTCGACGACGTGGAGATTTTCGAGGGCACGCAGAGCGATCGGCCGTTGCTTGCCATTACCACCAACTCCGAAGGCTCCGTCTTCAAGGCGCTGAGTGTTGCCGCCAACGCCCTGCTGCGCGTCCGCGACCAATATCCCAACAAAGTGGGCGCGCTCGAGCTGGTGCTGAGCATGCCCAGCCGGGAGCGGGCCGGTCAGTTCGTGCTGACGCCCGATCAGGCCTCGGAGCTGGCGGCCAAGAAGACCGACGTCGCGAGCTTCTTCGTCCGCAACGTGCAGTTCTAGTGGGCCCCGCCGGCGCCGCTCTTTATGGAGTTACGGTAACCGGCGGATCGGGAGAAACCTACAGCTTGCCCTTCGTCTGCGTCCCCTGCTGAATCTTCGGCGCCAGCTCGCGGCGTTGGGCCAGCATGGTGCTGGCGCGGTCGAAGAGGCCCAGGGCCTGCTGGAGCTGCTTGTCGCCGCTGGCGAGAACCCGGTGGCGGGCTTCCTGGCCGGAGGTGGCATTGGCCACTTCAGCGCGGATCTGGAGCATGGCGAAGTCGCGGATGTCCTTCTGAGAGAGGTTCTTGTCCACCTCGTCCTGCGTCGCCAGCTTCTCCTTCACCAGCCAGTGGCCGAGCTCGTCGAGCACCTTGTTCGCGTCCGGATTCCAGTCCTTCGTCAGCTTGTTGCGGCTGCCGTAATCGACGGCGAAGTTAAGGAAGGCGTTGCGCGCCAGCATGAACTGCTCGAAGGGCGACAGCTCGTCCTCCTTGAGGATGACGTCCGGCGTGATGCCGCCGCCGCCGTAGACGGTGCGGCCGAGATCGGTATGGAAGACCTCCTTGGCGTCCACCGGCTTGCCCCGCAGCTCGGGGGAGCCGGCGTCGGCGTGGGTGTAGTAGTCGTAGTACGAGGTGTAGTCGCGCTGGATCAGCCGGCCCGCGGGGGTGTAGTACTTGGCGGTGGTGAGCGCCAGCCCCGCTCCGTAGGAGAGGTTGTACACCGTCTGCACCAGGCCCTTGCCCCAGCTCGGGGTGCCCACAACCCAGCCGCGGTCGTGGTCCTGAAGGGCGCCGGAGAAGATCTCGGAGGCCGAGGCCGTACCCTCGTTGACCAGCACCACGACCGGCACGTCGAGGGCGGGGTACTTGCCGCTCGCCTTGTAGTTCTGGAAGGAGTCGCGGGTGCGGCCCTTGGTCTGCACGATCATGCTGTCCTCGGGCAGGAACTGGTCGGCCACCTCGATGGCCTGATCCAGCAGGCCGCCGCCGTTGTTGCGCAGGTCGACGACAACCTGCTTCATGCCCAACTTGCGCAGCTTGTCCAGCGCTTCGGCCATCTCGTGGCCGGTGCCGCGGGCGAACTCGGTGAGCTGGATGTAGCCGGTCGTCGGGTTCAGCATGTAGGTCTGCCGCACGGTGGTCTGCGGGATCTCCGCCCGCGTCACCGACATGGTGAGGGGCTGTTCCAGCCCGCGGCGGGAGATGGTGATCTTGACCTGGGTGCCCTTGGGACCTTTGAGCTTGCCCACCGCCTCGTCCAGCGTCATGCTGTCGGTGGGATCGCCCTCGATGGTGCTGATGACGTCGCCCGCCTGGATGCCGAGCCGTGAAGCCGGCGTCCCTTCAAGGGGGGAGATGACGGTGAGCTGGCCGTTGCGGACCCCCACCAGGATACCCAGACCGTAGAAGCTGGTCTGCTGCTTCTCCCGCATCCCCTCGTATGCCTCGGGGCTGAGGAAGGCGGTATGGGGGTCGAGGGCGCGGAGCATGCCGTTGACCGAGGAGTAGACGATGTCGCGGTAGGTGACATTCGCTCCGTACCGGTCGTGCGCCACATTCACCAGCTCGGTGTAGAGGCGCAGCGAATCACGGGTTTCGTCGGTGACGGCCAGGAGACGGTCGCCCAACAACCCGCCGAGCGTCAATGCAAGAAGGAAGAGTCCGATCGCTGCGATGCGCCATGAACGTCTCATGATGAGAGTGTAACACCGGGCGACGCCCCTTGCTTCCCGCTTCCTCCAAGGTCTTCCCTTGACTTTACGGACGCTCCGGCCCGATGATCGGTCTCCGGAGGGTCGCATGGGTTCACTGGGTCTGCCTGAGATAGCCTTCATCCTCGTCCTCGCCCTGCTGATCTTCGGTCCCAAGAAGCTACCGGAAATTGGCCGTACCCTGGGCAAGGGTATGGCAGAGTTCCGCAAGGCGACGAACGAGCTGAAGCGGTCCGTCAACACCGAGCTGGCGCTGGACGAGACGCCGGGTCCCGCCACGCTCCGCCCGCGCCGGCTGGAGATGGAGTTGCCGGATTTGGGATCGGAGCCGGGAATTGAAGTGCCGGTCGAGCCTCCGCCGCTGACCGCGGCTCGAACGAGGATCGCAGGGACCGCGCCGGCGCCCGTAGCGGAGCCGGACATCGTGCCCGTGGCCGTTCCCCCCGAGGACTCCGCCTCGTAACCCCCGTTCCGGTTCCCCCTCTCCCTGATGACTCCAACTCCGTCGCGTCCTTCGCCGCCGCCCACGCAGGAAGAGCTGGCGCGGATGTCGCTCATGGAGCATCTGGAGGAGCTGCGCAAGCGCATCCTCTGGTCGGTGCTGTTCTTCGCCGTCGCCTTCTTCCCTTGCTGGGCCTACTACCGCGAGATCTTTCGCTTCCTCATGGTGCCCCTGCACAAGGTGGCGCCCGACCTCAAGCTCTCCTATCTGGCGCTCTCCGACCCGTTCATCCTCTACTTCAAGATGGCGGCGCTGGCGGCGGTCTTCGTGGCTTCGCCGTTCCTGCTGTTCCAGATCTGGAAGTTCGTGGCTCCCGGCCTGTACCAGCGCGAGAGGCGGATGGCCCTCCCCTTCGTGCTGGCCACCACGTTCTTCTTTCTGGCCGGCGGCAGCTTCGGCTACTACGTCGCTTTCCCGGCGGCTGCCAAGTTTTTTCTGGGTATCGGTCAGGATCTGAATCCCGTAATTACGGCCGACACCTACTTCGGCTTCCTGATGACGGTGATTTTTGGACTGGGCTTGATGTTCGAGCTACCGATCTTCGTGCTGATCCTGGCGATGCTCGGAGTGGTGACGCCGCGGTTCCTGCTGAAGTACTTCCGTCACGCCATCGTGGTCATCTTCATCGTCGCCGCCATCATTACGCCCACACCGGATGTCGTGAACCTCTGCATCTTCGCCATCCCCGCCTGCGGACTTTATGTGCTGGGAATCGCCGGGGCCTTCTTCGCGGCGAAGTTCCGCCGGAAACGGGCGGCGGCGCGGGGCGAGGAGGTCAGCGAGGGGTTGGGTGGGTGGTGGGGGTAGGTTAGAAAACCCGTTCGTAAATGTCGCCGAGGAGGAGCTTGCAGGCAATGGAAGGGAGCTCGAGGATCTGTTCGCGGTCGCGAAGATCTTTCATCAGCCATTCATCGACGCTATGCCTCTGCCAAT
>DATIOS010000549.1:0-11829 GCA_035472915.1 Thermoanaerobaculia bacterium | reverse complement strand
ACGCCGGGGCCAAGTGGACGGTGGCACCACGGTCCAGGCTTCAGGATCGTAACTTCGACTTCTGCTACGTCCTCGCGAATGGCTACAAGGGAGAGGTGCCTGACGATCCGTTTTTCGAGATCATGTTCGACGGGGCGCAGATCGTGCGGCTGGGGAAAGACCTTTTGTTCAACTGCTCGAACGAAAACCACCGCATGGGGCTGCGGTGGCTCCAGCGCCATCTCGGCGAGGAGTATCGGGTGCATGAAATCGACATTGCCGACTACCATGTCGATTCCTGCTTGATACCCTTGAAGCCGGGGACCCTCTTGCTGCACAAAGAGGTCGATACGAACAAGCTGCCCGCGCCGTTGCGGAAGTGGGACCGGGTCATCTGTGACGCTCCCTTCCCCGTGAACACGCCGGACACCGGCGACGAGAGCGTGCCGCTGCTGGCGTCTCAGAACATCGGCATGAACGTGCTCTCGTTGAATGAGCGGGAGGTCGTCGTGCAGGACATCCAGGTGGAGCTCATCCAAAGTCTCGAGCAGGCCGGCTTTACCCCGATTCCATGCCGCTGGCGGCACGGCCGTACCTTGGGTGGTGGATTCCACTGCGTGACCCTGGACATCCGGCGGCGAAGCGTGCTCGAGGATTACTTCAGCTAGCGTTCCGGTCCGTCTTTCACGGCGCCGCTAGTGCCGCGGCCGTTGCAGCAGCGAAGGACTCCGATCCGGGCGCCCGCGGTCCCATGATGAAGGCGATCTTGCGCATCTACAGCGAGGCCTACCGGGGCTTTCCCCGGGAGGTCTGGATGCTTTGCGCGGTGCTCTTCGTCAACCGGACCGGCTCCATGGTGCTGGCCTTCCTCACCCTCTATCTCACCAAGGCGCTCGGCTACAGTCTGGGGACCGCCGGCCAGGTGCTGGCGGTCTACGGCTGCGGCTATCTCGCCGGGGGCCTCGTGGGTGGCTGGCTCTGCGACCGTCTCGGGGCTCTCAGGGTCCTGTTCCTGAGCCTGGCGTTGTCGGGTCTCGGATTCTTCGTGCTCGAGCGCCTCAGAAGCCTGCCCGCGATCATGGTCACCACCTTTCTCGTCGCCGTGGCGGCGGAGTCGTTCAATCCGGCCAACCTCTCGGCCCTGGCCGCCTTCTCGACGCCGGGGCGGTTCAACCGGGTGGTGGCGTTGAACCGCGGGACGGTCAACCTCGCCGTCGCCCTGGCTCCGGCCATCGGCGGGTGGCTCGTGATGCGCGACTACGCGCTGATCTTCTGGGTCGAGGGCACGGCCGGCCTGGCAGCGGCAGCGCTTCTCGCGTTCCTCTTTCGGAGCCACGCGGCCAAGGCGCAGCCCGCGAGCAAGCCGGCACCTTCCGGGTTCGACGTCCACCCCTTGCGCGACGGCGTCTTCCTCGCATTTCTCGGTCTCAACTTCCTCGCCGTGCTCATCAGCATGCAGGTCTTGAGCACCTATCCCGTCTACCTCACCCAGGTCTACGGCATGGCGGAGTCCCACTTCGGCCTGCTGATGACCTTGAACGGGCTCCTGATCCTCCTTTTCGAGATGGTGATCACCCACTGCACCGAGGCGTTTCGACCCCTCACGATGGTGGGTGCCGGGGCGTTCCTCGTCGGCCTCGGATTCGCCATCCTGCCGCTCGGTTCCACGATGCTGCTCGCGGCGGTTTCGGTCGTCGTCTGGACGACGGGCGAGATGCTCGGCACCCCGGCGGCGGGAGGCTGGGTGGCGAGCCGGGCCGGCACCCACACGGGCAAGTACATGGGGCTCTACTCCATGACCTGGGGCCTGGGCTGGATCGTGGCTCCGCCGGTCGGCGCCTACCTCTACCAGACGTCAGGTCCGGAAAGCCTGTGGCTCGCCACCGGGATGCTCGGGGGGCTCGCCTGGGCCGGATTCGAGCTCCTGCGCCGCTTTGACCGGCGGATCGGGGCAGCAGGGAGTGCGTTGGTGAAGATGTCGGCTGTATCGGCTCCCGGACCTGATCAGTAGTGAATCTGGAACCCGCTGGTACGGTACGCGGCGACTTCGTCCTCGATAGGGGCTTGCGGAGGTTCGGCGAGGAGCTCGAAGCCGGCCGGCGGAACGCCGCACACCACAGCGACGGCACCCCATCCCCATGGTGCTTGGGTGTCCCCTACGCTCTGTTGCTTCTTGAGGATGGCTGTAGCGGAGTAGACCGAGGAAATCCCGATGCGCGGTCCGTCGCTCTGATTCGGATTCGAGCCATGGAAGACCACGGGGTGGTGCATGCTCATTTCTCCGGCACGCATGACGACGTCATGGGGTGGCTCGAGACCCGGCGGAAGGCTGGTGAACACGCCGGAGAGCTCGTTTCCCAGCGCGTGACCCTGGGCCCATCCCGGACGAGGGGCCTGTTCCGGCTCGGGGTGCGTCTGGTGTGGGATGAGGCCCAGGTGGTGCGACCGCGGCACGACTCGAAGACACCCGTTCTCGGCGGTGGCTTCGGTGATGCCGAGCCAGACCGACGGGGTGCGACCGTCGGTGATTTCCTCCGTGATCCCATCCTGATGCCAGTCGACAAACGCTCCGGTGTGGCCGTGCTTGTAGAACACGCTGGTGAGCGTGAGCACGATGTCCGGACCTATGAGCTGCTGTAAATAGCTCACCAGTCGCGGATGCATGCTCAGCTCCCACGCCCAGCGGAAGTAGAGGTGGGGGTCGTCCAGCCGCGTTACATGCCCCCCGAGCGCAGCGCACGTCGTTTCTACGGCGGCGCGGTACTTTCGCACCTCGTCCTCGGAGAGCACCGGTAGACAGTCGAGATATCCGAGCTCCTGGTAGCTGGCCATCTGTTCGTCGGTCAGTGGTCGGGTGTGTGCCGTCATTTTCTTTCTCCTGACATTGCCAGGCCCGGATGCGGCTACAATCGCCTTATAATAGAGGTTGCAGGTTAGAGATTGCAACCTTCTTTTAAAGATGAGCTCCTGCGTCGCTTTGATCGCAGTGTCCGGTCACTCCCGGTAGAAGAACTCGCGCGTGAAATAGCTCGGCCGCCCGTCCTTGAAGACGTTGAAGCCCGCTGACGCCAGGGTGCCGGCAGGGAGCCGTAGCTGGAGGTGGGTCTCGAGGAAGCCGAAGTCCCAGGTGGCGAGCAGCGACAGGCTCGCCTTGCCGGCTTCGTCGAGGCAGGCGAAGACGCCGGTCCGCGCCGGACCCCAGTCGACCGGCCCTTCCTCGCCGCTGCCGAGCGCCCGCACGGCGAGATCGCCCGCGTCGTCCTCGATCGTGATTTCGACGAGGCCCCGGGCCGCGGGCTCGGCGTTGCGCCAGCGGCCAAGAAGCGGCGCCGTGTCGACTGGCGCCGGTTTCGCGAGGTGGCCGAAGACCGTGGTCCCGGCTGGCTCCGAGCTCGCGGCAGGGGTTGCGGCGCGCCGGGCGAAGAACTCGCGCGAAAAGTAGCCCGGACCGCCGCCGCGCGGGATCTCATAAGTCGCCAGGACGAGGAGTCCCAGGTTCAAGACGCCTTGCAGCAAAACCTCACCGCCGGCGCAGCCACGGTGCGCGCTGAAAGCGACGAAATCCGCGGTGGAGATGCCGCAGTAGCGCACGAGGCCGTCGGCCGGCCACACGAAGTCGGCGCCGGAGCCGGCACAGCGGGCGCGCAAGCCTGTCCGCGAGCTTTCCAACCAGCGAAAGCCCTGCATCCTGTCCTCGGCGTTGGTATTGACCCAGACGGCCTCGGGAAAGGGCGGCTCGCACCCGCCAGAGGGCAGCCCCGAGTCCATGCGCCGCATCGTCCGCGTCATCCGTGTCATCCGGCCTCTCCCTTGCCGCGGTAGAAGAGCTCGCGCGTGACGTAGCTCGAACGGCCGCTCCCGTCCCGGAAACGGTTGAAGGTGGTCACGGCCAGAATGCCCTTGTTCTGGCGGATCTGGAGCTCGCACTCCATGAAGCCGAAGTCGTAACGGGCGAGCGCCGCGGCGCTCCGGACGCCGTCTTCCTCGACGCAGGTGAAGAGCTCGCCCGGTGCCTCCCCCCAGTCGGCGAGGCCCTGGGCCCCGGCTCCCCAGACGCGCACCGCGACGCGATCACCCCGGTGCTCGAGCGCGATCTCCGGGATGCCGCGGGAGCCGTGGTGGGTGTTGTGCCAGTGCCCCAGGAGCAGCTCAACCGCGGCGCCGGGGCCGCGGCCGAGCTCTTCGTCGAGGCCGCAGGAAGCCGCCGCCGCGGCTGGCGCCGGGGCCATCTCGCCGGCACCGCCGTCGGCGGAGAGGAACTCGCGGAAGAAGTAGTCCTGGCGACCGCTTCCGTCCTTGAAGCTCTGGTAGACGCCGAGCACCGCCACGCCGAGCTTGAGATTCGCCTCCACGTGACTGGTGAGGAACCCGTGGTCGTAGCGCAGCAGGACACCGGCGCCGGCGCGGGACGTGACGGCGTCGGCATAGATCGCCTCGGCGCAGCTCGTTCCCCAGTCGACGGGGCCCTTCGCCCCGCCGCCCCAGATCCGCCCCACGAGCTCACCGTCGCGGACCGCGAGGTCGAGCCGCGCGACGCCCCGGGTCCCCGGGTCGCTGCTCGTCCAGGTACCCGGGAAAGCGGCCAGGTCGAGGCTCTCGTCCTGCGACCGGGCGACCGTCACCGCGTCGGCTTGGCGTAGGGAGCGCAATCCTAAGACTCCGCCTACGGCTTCGCTCACGGCTTGTAGAACGACGCGTCGAACGGCTGTCCCAGCACGGCCCGCCCGATCGTCGCCAGGACCTGGTCGTCGTTGTCGTGCCGGATGTAGAAGGACAGGTCGCGCAGAATGCGCTCCAGAGGGCTGGGCCGGATGAGCGACCGGGCGCCGCAGGCGCGGATGGCGTGCTGCACCGTCTCCTCCGCCAGGTGCTCCACCAGATGGCGGACCCGGCTCGCCGCGAGCTGCGCCTCCTCCCGCCGCCCCTCGTCCCACAGCCGGGCGACGTGCCGCAGCCAGAGATGTCCCGTCTCGACGTGGATCGACATGCGGGCGACCCGCTGTTGCACGTAGGGGTCGCCCCCTTTACCCTGGGTGGTCAGGTGCTCCAAGGCGTAGTCGTAAGCCGCCTCGGCCGCTCCCAGGAAGCTCGCAGCGTAGTGGGGGGCGAAGGCGGTCTGCCAGCCGCCCAAGAGGTACTGGCCCGGCGCGCCGATCCCGTTCTCGTCGGGGATGAACGTCCGCCGGAAGCGGACGAGGTGCGACACCGTCGCTCGCATGCCGATGGGATCCCACCAGGAGCCGTCGGTCTCGACACTCGCATCGGAGAGGTCGCAGGCCAGCATGAGCAGGCTCTCCGGCGAGGCCGTGTGGCGCGCCCCCCCGGGGCCGGCAGGGTTGACCAGCAGGATGGCCCACTCGGCGCCGCCGGCGCTGGTGGCGAACACCTTGGTGCCCTCCACCACCCAGCCGCCATCGACCCGCTCCAGGGTGGTGCCGAAGCGGCTGGGCTCGCCCGGCGCCCGCGCCTGCGGCTCGCCGCTCCAGACGACCCACTTCTCCCCCCGCTCGACCACCCCGGCGAACCAGCGCCCCTTCTGCTCCTCGCTCGCCATGGCGTCCAGGAGCAGCAGGGAGTTGGCGTGCCCCTCGAAGCAGCGGGCGAGCGACAGATCGGCCTTGGCGATCTCCTTGGTCATCATCCAGAGGGTGAAGGAGTCGCCGCGGAAGGGGCCCAGGCCCAGGCCGCCCTGCTCGCGGGGGATCGTCGGTGCGTGCAGCCCGGCCGCGAAGAGGTCGTCGAAGTCCTCGGCCGGGAAGGTGGCGGTGCGGTCGTAACAGGCGGCGCGCGGCGCGAACCTCTCGCGCGCCAGGGCGGCGACGCGGTCGACGAGATCCTGCTGCCGGGAAGCGAGATCCAGCTTCATGCGAAGGCTGCCGCGAGATCGGAGGGGCCGTCTGACGAGGCTCGGACGGGGATGTTAGCACAGGCTGCAACCCCCTCTCCAAAGATCAGGCGGACCGCCAGATCGCCCGGCATCGGCCGGCCCGTCATCATTTGAAACTGTCGCTGAGCCTCGACCAGCAGCACCTCCCGGCCGTCGATGGCGACGCCGCCCCGGGCCGCGGTCGCGGTCATGAGCGGCGTCGGAGCGGCGCCGTAGACCAGCTCCACGACCACCGCTCCATCCCGCAGCTCGTCGGTGGCGAAGGGGATCTCGTGCTGGAGCGGCGTGGCGTGGACGACCAGGGAGAACTCCCGGGCGGAGAACTCCGCCAGCGGCACGAACGGGAGACTGAGGAGACTGGAGGCGTAGAGGCCGCGCTCCAGGCTGCGGTTGACCAGCGTCACCTTTCCCCCCGCCTGCTGGAGACCGGCCGCCGCGGCGCGCCCCGCACCGCCGCAGCCGACTACGGCCACCTGTCGACCGGCCACTCCCACTCCCCGGGCTCCGAGGACCGCCAGCACCCCCTCGGCGTCGGCGGTGTCCGCACGCCAGGACCCATTGTGCCGCAGCAGGGTGTTGGCTGCGGCGGCCTGCTGCGCCAGGCGGCTTCTGTGCTCGACCGCTTCCAGGGCCTCCTCCTTGTGGGGAGACGTCACGGTGAGCCCGGCGAGGCGAAACCCCAGCCCGTCCAGGCCTTCGGGGAGCTCGCGCCAGAAGGCGGCGAAGTCCCGCGTCGGGAAGGGCAGGTAGAGCGCCGGCAGGCCCAGGGCCCGGTAGGAGGCGTTGTGCAGCCGCGGTGACAGCGACTTCGCCGCCGTCGCCGACCTGCCGACGATGCCATACAGCGCCTCGACCGGCGGCAGGTCGGGCAGACCATAATCGTCCACCAGCCGGGCCGCCGTGGGCTCGCCGGCCTCCTCGCCGGCCGCCGCGAAGACGAACGGCGCTCCCAGGCGGGGGGCCAGCAGGCGGCTCCACCAACCCGCCGGACCGGAGGCGAAGGCGACCACGTCGGAACGGCCGATCTCGCGCAACAGCCGCAGGGGCGCCAGCGCATCCATCGCGTCTTCCGCCGCCGGCACCAGCCGCACCAGCCGGGCCTCGACACCGGCGAAACGCTCCCAGAGGGTTCGCAGCGCGCCGAGGTCCATTGCCGGACCGCGCCAGGAGACGACGCGGCGCGCCGCGGGGATTCGGGCCAGGACCTCGGGCTCGAGGTCGCTGGCCTCGAGATCGATCAGGTCCCACCGCTGGGCCGCGGCGAGCAACCGCTCCCGCCGTTCCCTGCCGGAGATCTCGTCGGCTCCTCCTGCAGCGCGGCTGCGCAGGCTGTAGAGAAGCTCACCGCGGAAGCGGTCGCGCAACCCATCGGGATCGAGGTCCCCCATGAGGTCGGCCCGCACCTCCAGGCAGCGGACCTCCGCGGGCAGCGAGCGCAGCTCGGAGGGTGAGGTCAGCGAGGCGACGAGCGTGGCTTCGGGCATATTAGAATCCCTCCCGGATGCCGACGGCATGAACCACGATTTCCTCTCGATCATCACGGTGCGGCACTGCAAGCGGGCCTTCCTCGACCGCTCGGTGCCGCGCGAGATCCTGGAGGAAGTGCTGCGCGCTGCGGCCCACGCTCCCTCGACCCGCAACGGGCAGCCGTGGAGCGTGGCCGTACTGACGGGAGGGGCCTGCGAATCCCTGGCGCGCAAGCTGTGCGACCTCTTCGACCGCGATGTGCCCATGAAGATGGACTACGCCAGCCGGCCGGCCGAGCTGCCGCCGGCCCACGAAGAGCGGGCGCGGGCCGCCGCCGCCGGCGTCCACGCGGCCAAGGGGATCGCGCAGAGCGACGCCGCGGGCCGTCGCCGCCACCTGCGCGACAACCTCCGCTTCTACGGCGCGCCGGTGGCGATGATCTTTCACCTGCCGGCCAACGCCGCACCTGGGACCTTCCTGGAGATGGGGTTCTTCGTCCAGAACGTGCTGTTGGGCCTGGTCGCCAAAGGCCTCGCGGGCTGTCCGCAGGCGAGCGTCACGGGCTATAGCGACGCCCTGCGCGAGTTCCTGGGTCTGGGAGCCGACCGGCTCATCGTCTGCAGCCTCGCCGCCGGCTATGCGGACGAGACCGTGCCGGTCAACGCCTTCGTACCCGAGCGGGCGAGCCTCGCGGAGTACGCCCAGTGGCTCGATCAAGCGCCACCCGATCCCGAGTAAAGCGCGCAGTTCAGCTCCCCGAAGCGCTGGCAGACCAGCGCCAGCCCCCACATCCCCAAGTCTCGCCACCGCCTCTTGGCCATAGAACTCCGTCTCCGGAGAGACCCCTAGAGGATCTCAAGGGTTGGGACACCATTTTGATAAGTATACACTATAACATCTTTATTGCTCCACATCGACCACCCTCCGCCGCGCCATGAATGTCCCCTCATTCCGCCGCCAGCAGAAGCGGACGACTGGAGGTGTCCCAAGTCACACTCCAGTCACAACGCGAACTGAAAACCAGTGGTAACTGGCGGCGGTGGGTGACAGTCGAGCCCAGAGCTAAGTACTTGACCAGCTTGATCTTGAGCGTCACTGACTATCACTGGGAATCAAGCTGTCAGCCGTTTCCTAAACTCTTGGTCGGGGGTTCGAGTCCTCCCAGCCGCACCACCTAACTTCTCCCCGTTGCTCCCGTTCAATACTGGATCAGCGACTGCACCTCGTAGTCCTTGAGCTTCTGGCGGCCAGGTAGGAAGGTCAGCTCGACGAGGAAGCCGAAGCCGGCCACGGTGCCGCCCAGGGACTCGACCAGCTTGGCCGCCGCCAACGCCGTGCCGCCGGTGGCGATCAGGTCGTCGACGATCAGCACCTGCTCGCCGGGGAGAATCGCGTCGTTGTGCATCTCGATGGCGTCGGTGCCGTACTCGAGGTCATACCCCTGGCTGGCCCTTTGGTACGGCAGCTTCCCCGGCTTGCGCACCGGCACGAAGCCGGCATTCAGGTTGTAGGCCACGGTGGGCGCGAAGATGAAGCCCCGCGACTCGATGCCCACCACTTTGTCGATGCGCTTCTGGGAGAAGAACCAGACGAAGCGATCGACCGTCATGCGCAGCGCCAGCGGATGCTGGAGCAGGGTCGTGATGTCGTAGAACAGGATTCCCGGCTTGGGAAAATCCGGCACCTCGCGAATGTACGCCTTCAAATCCTCCATGGGGTTCCTCCACTGAGTCGCTAGCGGTCGATGGTAAAGCCGTCCCACTCGGGCACGGCGGACATTTCTTCCTCTTCAATCCGGGTGACGCGGGCGCCCGGCGGTCCCGCCCTTAGCCGCTCCCGGAACGTGCTCAAGGCGGAAGGCTCCCCGGCCACCGCAACCTCGACGCGGCCATCCGCCAGGTTGCGCACCCGGCCCTTGAGGCCCAACTCCTGCGCTTCCCGGCGGACGAACCAGCGGAAGCCCACGCCCTGGACACGGCCGCTCACCCAGAAGCGGAAGGACCGGGCGCTGCTGGGCTGGCCCGGCTCGCTCATCGGGTCTCCGGTTTCCAGCCGTGCCGGCCGAGAAGGGGCACGAAGACGACCTCCTCGCCTTCCCGGCGCCGGATTTCGCCGCGCGGCGACTTGCGGTACAGCACGAGCCGCTGCAAATTGCGCGGCCCTTCGGGAATCAGCAAGGCGCCTCCCGGAGCGAGCTGTCCCAAAAGCGGCTCCGGCACTTTCGGCGCGCCGGCGGTGACCAGGATGCGATCGTAGGGCGCCCACTCGCTCCAGCCCACGGTGCCGTCGAACACCTGGATCTTGACGTTGTCGAATCCCAGCTGGCGCATGCGCGGGATGGCCGCCTGGGCGAGCTCCGGGATGCGCTCTAGGCTGTAGACCCGCCGCGCCAGGCCGGCAAGGATGGCCGTCTGGTAGCCGGAGCCGGTGCCGATCTCCAGCACGGAGTGCTCGGGTCCCACGTCCAGAAGCTCCGTCATGCGCGCCACGATGTAGGGCTGCGAGATGGTCTGGCCGCTGTTGGCGCCGATGGGCAGGGCGTGATCGCCGTAGGCCTGGCTGCGCAGATGGTCCTTGACGAACAGATGGCGGGGGATCTTGCGCATGGCGGCGAGCACGCGCTCGTCCTTGACGCCGCGAGCGGCGATCAGGTCGCGGACCGTCCGCTCGCGCTGGACGGCGTAGTCGCTCATCCTTACTCGGAGGCAGGTAAGGATGCGGGGGACGGCGGCGGGGCCGGGAAGGTGAGGGCCGAGAGCTTCTCCTGCACCGGCCCGAAGCTTTCGAGCCCGGGATAGTAGGTGAGGTCGAGGTGCAGCGGCGTCACCGAGACCTGGCCCCGCGTCACCGCCTCGTAGTCGGTGCCGGCCGCCCGCTCCCACTGCGGGGTGCCGGCGATCCAGTAGTACTTCCGCCCCCGCGGATCGAGCTTCTCGATCACCGACTGGGTGTAGACCCGGCGGCCGAGCTTGGTGAAGCTCACTCCCTGGATGGGGCCGTTCGGCACGTTGACGTTGAGCAGCAGGTCGCGCGGCAGCTCCTCGCCGAGCAGCACCTCCACCAGCCGGCGGGCGAATTCCGCTGCAGCGTGGAAGGAGAATCCCTCCCCCACTTCCTGGCTGAAAGCCACGGACGGGATGCGCAGCAGGGTGCCTTCGAAGGTGGCGGCGACGGTGCCCGAGTAGGTGACGTCGTCGCCGAGGTTGAGGCCAAAGTTGATGCCGGAGCACACCAGGTCGGGCGGGTTGTCCTTGAGCAGCGACAGCACTCCCAGGTTGACGCAGTCGGTGGGCGTGCCATCCACCGCGTACCAGTTCTCCGCCACCTTCTGCATGCGCAGCGGCCGCGAGAGGGTGAGGGCGTGGCCCATCGCGCTCTGCTCGCGGTCCGGCGCCACCACGAACACCTCCGCCAGGGTGGATAGCGACGCGGCCAGCAGTTTGATCCCTTCGGAGAAAATGCCGTCGTCGTTGGTAATTAGAATGCGTGTCATTCGGCCTTGATGTACTTCCCGATGATCGGCTGGAGCGCCTTGACGGTCGCCGCCGGGATCATCGCCCGTTCGGTGATCAGCGAGTACTTGAGTGCCTCCGCGCAGAGGCATTCCCGGGAGTGCGTCCCGCCGAGGCGGCTTATTATCTGGCGGACGACCTCCTGCGCCATCTGGACGTTCTGCCGGATGACCTCCATCACGGCCTCGCCCGAGACGGCCTCTTCGGTCTCGTGCCAGCAGTCGTAGTCGGTCACCATGGAGAGCGAGACGTAGCAGATCTCCGCCTCGCGGGCGAGCCGCGCTTCCTGGAGATTGGTCATACCGATGATGTCGAAACCATGCGAGCGGTAGGTCTCGGACTCGGCGCGGGTGGAGAACTGCGGACCCTCCATGCAAACGTAGGTGCCGCCTTTGTGCACCGTGGCGCCGGCCGCCCGCGCCGCCGCGTCGGCCGCGTCCAGAAGCCGTGGGCAGACGGGCTTGGCGAGCGACACGTGGGCCACCAGGCCGTTGCCGAAGAAGGTGTCGACGCGGTGGCGGGTACGGTCGAAGAACTGGTCGGGCACCACGATGTCCGTGGGCTTGTACTCGATCTTCAGGGAGCCGACGGCGGAGACCGAGACGATCTCCTCGACGCCCAGGAGCTTGAAGCCGTAGATGTTGGCGCGATAGTTGAGCTCGGTGGGCAGCAGGCGGTGGCCGCGGCCATGGCGGGGCAGGAAAGCCACCTCGCGGCCGTCGAGCTCGCCGATGATGTAGGCGTCCGACGGATCGCCGAACGGTGTCTCAATCCGGCGCTCCTCGCGGACCGTCATCCCCTCCATCTGGTAGAGGCCGCTGCCACCAATCACACCGATACGGATGTCACTCATCAGGAAAACTCCTCTTGCTATGAGAATCCAGGCCGAAGCCGTCGATTGCCGGAACCGGCGGGAGAGTCTACCAGTCCGGGGCGGCTGGGGCGAGCGGGAACCTCAACCACTTTATTGTTTAGCGTAGGGGC
>DATIOS010000548.1:0-4638 GCA_035472915.1 Thermoanaerobaculia bacterium | reverse complement strand
CGATCTAACTCGGGCTTCAAGGACACGGCCTACAAGGAAGAGGTCCTCGAGACCCTGGCCGAGGCCCGCCAGCGTTGGGAGACGGCGGAGGCGAAGGCCGAGGGACAGGTGCCGTTCTGGAAGCGGGACTTCACCACGGTTTCCGGCATGGAGGTGCCCCACCTAGTCACCCCCGAGCAGGTGGCCGGAATCGATCCGGTCGCGACGCTCGGCATTCCTGGCGAGTATCCCTACACCCGCGGCATCCACCCCACGGGCTACCGCGGCAAGCTGTGGACGATGCGCCAGTTCGCCGGTTTCGGCACGGCGGCGGACACCAACCAGCGCTTCAAGTACCTCCTGGCCCAGGGGCAGACCGGCCTCTCGGTCGCCTTTCATCTCCCCACGCTCTACGGCTACGACTCGGATCACAAGATGTCGAAGGGCGAGGTGGGGAAGTGCGGCGTGACGGTCGACACCCTGGCGGACATGGAGACCCTCTTCGACGGCATCCCGCTGGGCGAGGTCACGACGTCGATGACCATCAACTCGACGGCGCCCATTCTCTTCGCCATGTATCTGGCGGTGGCGGAGAAGCAGGGAGTTAACGTCGAGCGGCAGGTCTCCGGGACGTTGCAGAACGACATTCTCAAGGAATACATAGCGCAAAAAGAATATATCTTCCCGCCGCGCCCCTCGATGCGGCTGATCACCGATCAGTTCGCCTTCGCGGCGAAGCACGTGCCGCGCTGGAACACCATCTCGATCTCGGGCTACCACATCCGGGAGGCGGGCTCGACGGCCCTGCAGGAGCTGGCGTTCACTCTGCGCGACGGCATGGAGTACGTGCAGTATGGCGTCGACGCCGGCCTGCCCATCGACGAGTTCGCGCCGCGGCTGTCGTTCTTCTTCAACAGCCACAACGACTTTTTCGAGGAGATCGCGAAGTTCCGGGCGGCGCGGCAGATCTGGGCCAAGGTGATGCGCGAGCGCTACGGCGCCAAGAATCCCCGCTCCTGGATGCTGCGCTTCCACACCCAGACGGCCGGCTGCTCGCTGACCGCCCAGCAGCCGATCAACAACGTCGTGCGCACGACGATCCAGGCGCTCGCCGCGGTTCTCGGCGGCACGCAGTCGCTGCACACCAACGCCCTGGACGAGACGCTCGCCCTGCCCACCGAGGCCAACGCCCGCACGGCGCTGCGCACGCAGCAGATCATCGCCCACGAGTCGGGAGTCATCAACACGGTCGATCCCCTGGGCGGCTCCTGGTTCGTCGAGGAGATGACGCGGCGCATGGTGGACGGCGCCTTCGACTACTTCCGCCGCATCGACGACTTCGGCGGCATGGTGGAGGCCATCGAGGCCGGCTTCCCGCAGCGCGAGCTGATGGACGCGGCCTTCGCCTACCAGCGCTCTTTCGAGGAGAACGAGAAGGTGATCGTCGGCCTCAACGCCTTCCAGGTCACGAACGAGGAGCCGATCGACATCCTCTACATCGCCGACGATCTGGCGGACCGGCAGGTGGCGTTCCTGAACGACGTCAAGGCGCGGCGCGACGGGGGAGCCGTTTCGCGCACGCTGGACGCGCTGAAGAAGGGAGCGGCGGGGACCGACAACACCATGCCGCTGATCCTCGACTGCGTGAAGGCCTACTGCACGGTGGGCGAGATCAGCGACGCCCTGCGCGACGTCTTCAGCACCTACGAGGAGCCCGCGGTCTTCTGATCGCCATCGTCATGGCCAAATCAGGGACTGTTCGCGACCTTCTTCTCTACATGCTGTGGGCGGACCGCCACACGCTGGCGGCCGTCCGCCAGGTGAAGCCCGAGGACCTGACCCGGGACGCCGGCATCAGCTTCGGCTCCCTGCTCGGCACTCTCGCCCACATGCTGGTCTCCCAGCGGCTGTGGCTTTCGCGCTTCCTGGGCAACCCGCTGGGCACCCTTCCGACCCTCGACGAGTATCCGGATCTCCCCTCCTGGATCGCCGGTTGGGAAGAGTCGGCTTCGCACATCGAAGCCTTCCTCGCCGGCTTCTCGGACGCCGACCTCGCCGCGCCGCTCACCTGGGCCTCGCTGCCGGACGGCGCCATCCACACCCTGCCGCTCTGGCAGGCCGTGCTCCACCTGGTGAATCACACCACCTACCACCGCGGGCAGGTGGTGTCGTTGCTGCGCCAGATGGGCTATCCGGTGCCGCATACGGATCTGATCGTTTATTTCAACGAACGCTCGGGAGGGTGAGCCCTCGGCAGGCTCGCGGGTCTCACGCCGCCCGAAGACCCTCATCACCCCGGCCCTCTTCTCCCAGCCTCCCCCCCATCCGCCGGGAGAAGAGGGAGAAAAGCAAGACTCCATGTCTGAGAGGGAGTCGGGGGGTCAGGTCGAGGCGGAAATGCAGTCGACTTTTCGTTAAGTCTACCCCGTCAAGCCCCCCTCTTCTCCCGGCGGATGGGGGGGAGGCTGGGAGAAGAGGGCCGGGGTGATGAGGGTCTTCGGGGTGGCGAGGGAGCTGAAGCCCGACGTCCGGGGTGATGAGGCCGGCCCTCTGCTACAATCCCCGCCCATGAATGATCGACGGGTTCGCATCCTGATCGCCAAGCCGGGCCTGGACGGGCACGACCGGGGCGCGAAGATCGTGGCGCGGGCGCTGCGCGACGCGGGATATGAGGTGATTTACTCCGGTTTGCGGCAGACTCCCGAGCAGATCGCCACGGCGGCCGTCCAAGAGGATGTGGACGCGGTGGGGCTTTCCATCCTGTCCGGCGCTCACAATGCGCTGCTGCCGGAGGTGACCCGGCTGCTCAGGGAGCAGGGAGCGGAGGACATCCTGGTTTTCGCCGGCGGCATCATCCCGGAGCAGGACATTCAACCGCTGAAGACGGCCGGTGTCGACGCGATTTTCCTGCCGGGTACCTCCACGAGGTCGATCGTCGAGTACCTGCAGGGCCGGTTCGCCGCCGCTTGACGGGCATAAACCTCGCGGTGAGAACGGTTTGACTGCCCGGTTCCGGGGTGCTACGTTAGTCTGAAGAACGATGGAGGAGGAATGAAAAGAAGGATTCTGCTGGCGGACGACAGCGTCACCATCCAGAAGGTCATCGAGCTGACCTTCATGGATGAGGATTACGAGGTCCGCGCTGTAAGCAACGGTGACGAGGCTTTGGCCCTGCTGCCTGAGGTCAAGCCCGATTTCGTCATCGCCGACGTGCACATGCCGGGCGCCAACGGCTATGAAGTGTGCCGCAAGTCCAAGCAGCTGCGGCCCGGCATTCCCGTGCTGCTGCTGGTGGGGACCTTCGAGCCCTTCGACGAGAACGAAGCCCGGGCGGCCGGAGCCGACTCCTTCTTGAAGAAGCCGTTCGACTCCCAGGAGCTGCTGCAACGCGTGCAGGAGCTGATGGCGCCCGAGGTGCCGGCGCCCGCCGCCGTGCCACCGCCTGCCGCCGTGCCGCCGCCGGTGATCACCGAGCGGGCTTCCCTGCCCACCCTCGAATTTCCCTCCACGGCGGAGCCGGCTGCGCCCGGGCTCTCGGCCGAGCCGGACTGGGGCAGCTTCGATCTCGAGGCGCCATCGCCGTCCGTTCCGCCGCCGCCCGCGCCGCCAGCGGCGCCCGAGCCGTTCGATCACGAGCCATCGTTCGCCCTGGAGCCCGATCCTACCTATCAGTTGGAGGAGGAGCCGGTCTTCGAGCTCGACGAGAGCCCGGCTCCCTTCAACGTCCCGGGAGATGTCTTCGGCGCGCCGTCCGAGCTGGCCCTCGAGGAGCCTCACGATCGCTATCTACCGGAGGAGCCGGTCGCTGCGGAGCCGGCAGCCCCCACCCCGCACGCGGCGGGCTTCGACTGGGCGCCGGCGCCCGAGCCGCCGGCGGCCTGGACCCCGCCGGCTGAGTTCGCGCCCGAAGCCTGGGATGCCCCCGAGCCCGAGCCTGCGCCGCAGGCCTGGAGCGCTCCGGCACCCGCGCCGCCGGCTGTTCCGCAGTACGCCGCGGCTCCCGAGGCGGGCAACGGCAGTGGCCAGCATCTTTCCGACGGGGACGTCGACCGCATCGCTCGCCGGGTGGTGGAGCTGTTGAGCGACAAGACCGTGCGGGACGTGGCCTGGGAGGTGATTCCAGACCTGGCGGAAGTGATCATCCGCGACCGCTTGCGCGAGCTCGAGTCTCAAGTCGAGTAACGCCTGCCTTCGGCCAGTCCGAAGGTGAATGGGGAGCGGTGAAGTCGCCGCTCCCTTCTGCTTAGGGGACGCTTTCTTGGGGACAACTGTGATGACTGCGATGACCGTGACGACGCCGCCGGAAACGGCCGAAACGCCTGAGACGCCCGAGATGGACAAGCGCTTCGAGCCGAAGAGCTACGAGCAGCTCTGGCAGCGGCGCTGGGCCGAGAAGGATTATTTCCGGGCCGAGGCGCCTTCGGCGAAGCCCCCCTTCTGCATCATGATCCCGCCGCCCAACGTCACCGGCAAGCTCCACGTCGGCCACGCTCTCCAGTCCACCCTTCAGGATCTGCTCACCCGCTGGCGGCGCATGCAGGGCTACAACGCCCTCTGGCTGCCCGGCACCGATCACGCCGGCATCGCCACCCAGGCCGTCGTCGAACGCCGCATTGCGCAGGAAGAGAAGAAAACCCGCCATGACCTTGGCCGCGAAGA
>DATIOS010000547.1:0-2505 GCA_035472915.1 Thermoanaerobaculia bacterium | reverse complement strand
AAGCCGTCCACGAAGACGCGGCACTTCTCCACCCAGCCCACCGGCAGGTCGTGCGGCATGCCGCCGGGACGCATGCAGTTGAGCGTCAACCGGGCGCCGCAGTACTCCTCGAAAAGATCGAGGATCAGCTCGCGCTCGCGGAAGGTGTAGAAGAACGGCGTCATGGCGCCGATGTCGATGGCGTGGGTGGCCAGCCAGAGCAGATGGGACGAGATGCGTTGCAGCTCGCAGAGCAGCACGCGGATGTATCTCGCCCGCGGCGGCACCACCAAGCCCATCAGCTTCTCCACCGCTCCCACATAGGCGAGGTTGTTCGTCGCCGCCGCCACGTAGTCCATGCGGTCGGTGTGGGGAACGTTCTGGAAGAATGGATGCAGCTCGAAGAGCTTCTCGGTGCCGCGGTGGAGATAGCCGATGATCGGATAGCAGTCGATGATCCGCTCGCCGTCCACCTTGAGCTTCAGCCGCAGCACGCCGTGCGTCGACGGGTGCTGGGGGCCGAAGTTCAGCTCCATCTCCTCGGCACGGTTGAGGAGGCTGTCTCCCAGGCCCTCATCGGCGAAGGGCTGCACGAAGGGGACGGTCATGGGATGGCTCCCAACACCTGCAGGGCGGGTCGAGCCCCCACCCCACCGTCCAGACCCGCCCCTACGCTAAGCTCATTGCTCATGACGGCTTCTCCCCCGTCTCCGCGGCGGGCTCGGGCGGTTTGGCCGGCTTCCAGCCCGTGCCGGTGCCGGCGACGGGGCCGGCCGTCTCCTGGTAGTATTCGGGGTAGATCGCCGAGCCCGTGTCGATTCCTTCCACCGGGAAGTCCTTGCGTAGCGGGTAGCCGTTGAAGCCCTCCCAGAGGAGGATACGGGTCATATCCGGATGATCCGAGAAGCGCACGCCGTACATGTCGTAGACCTCGCGCTCCGACCAGTTGGCGGCGCGCCAGACGTTGCAGACTGTCGGCACCGGCGTCTCTTCGTCGGTCGTCACCCGCAGCCGGATCCGGCGATTGGCTTCGAAGCTGTGGGCGTGGTAGACAACGTCGAAGCGCGGCGTGCGCTTCGGGTAGTCGGCGCCGCAGACGTCGACCAGATAGGTGAACTTGTGCTTCGTCCGCAGCGAGGCGGCGACCTCAGCGATGGCCTCGCGCTGGATGTGGAGCGTCAGGTCGCCGGCGAAGGTGCGGGCCGACTCGATGCGGTCACCGAACTCCTCCTTGAGCGCGGCGGCCAGCGGATCGTCCCAGGCGTCCTTCCACTCGGGAACGATCGGGTCTTTTTCCCACAGCGGCTTGTTGGGATCTTCCGGCGCCGGGGCGGGTTTGGGCGGGGCGGCCGGCCTGGCTGCTGGAGCGGCGGCTCCCGCGGCGGGCGCCGGCTGGCCAGCAGCCGCGGCGGCGGCCTTGGCGGCAGCAGCGGCTTTCGCCTTCTCCAGGGCCGCGGCCTTGGCGGCGGCTTTCGCCTCGTCCTCGGTGGCCGCGGCAGGAGCGGCGGCCGGAGCGGCCGGTTGCTGCACGTCGCCCACGGCGGCTTCCGAGCCTGCGGCCGTCACGGCGGCGTCCGTCTTGGCCTCGGCGACCTCCCGAGCCCTCTGGGATTCCTCCGAAGGCGCGGCCGGCACGGGGGCGTCCGGCGCTCCGCCCGCGGGCTTCTCCGGCTCGTCGCTCATGCGCGGACCTCAGCGGGTGCGGCGGCAGCCTTGGGCTTCCCCACCGTCATGCGGTCGATCTTGCGTTGCAGGTGGAGGAGACCCCAGAGGAGGGCCTCGGGCCGCGGCGGGCAGCCGGGCACGTAAACATCCACCGGGATCACACGGTCCACGCCCTGGGTGACGGCGTAGGTGCGATACGGGCCGCCGCAGGTGGCGCAGGCGCCCATGGCGAGCGCCCATTTGGGCTCCGGCATCTGGTCCCAGAGGCGGCGCACGATGGGCGCCATCTTCTCCGTCACCGTGCCGGCGACGATCATCAGGTCACTCTGGCGCGGCGTGGCGCGGAACACCTCGGCGCCGAAGCGGGACATGTCGTGCCGCGGGTCGAGCACGGCCATCATCTCGATGGCACAGCAGGCGAGCCCGAACTGCATCGGCCAGATGGCCGAGCGGCGCGCCCAGTTGAAGATCTTGTCGTACGTGGTGGTGAGGACGTTCGCCTCGACCGAATCCATCAGGCCCAACGCAGCGCCCCCCGATTCCAGATGTAGACGTACCCCGTGATGAGGATGATCAGGAACACCGACATCTCGATGAACCCGAAGAGCGCCAGCCGGTTGAACATCACCGCCCACGGGAAGAGGAAGATCGTCTCGACGTCGAAGATGACGAAGAGGACGGCGATCAGGTAGTAGCGGATCGAGAACCGGTGGTCGTGGGCTAGGGTCTCGGGCTCGTTACCGCACTCGTAGGGGTCGAGGTTGGTGGTGGCGCCGCTGCGGTGGCGAAGGAGGCGCGCCGCGAGCAGGGTGACCACCAGGAAGCCGATGGCGATGACCACGAAGACGAGGATGGGCAGGT
>DATIOS010000546.1:0-13157 GCA_035472915.1 Thermoanaerobaculia bacterium | reverse complement strand
GAGGGAATCGCCTCGCGGCGACCATGAGTATTCCTCCACCTCGGCCTTCTTGTCCTTCGCGTCCTTGCTGTCTTTTGAGTCCTTGGTCTTGTCTTCGCCGAGGTCCGCAGGCCTGAGCAGCACCTCGCGCTTGCCAGTGGCGATGTCGAGAGACCAGAGATTTTTCTCGGCGCCATCGCCCTTCTCGTCCCAGACGTAGGCCAGGCGCTTGCCGTCGGGCGACCAGGCTGCCTGCGACGGCCTTCGGCCGCTGGCGTCCGGGGCGACGAGGTCTCCTATGGAAGCGCGAGTGGGCGGCTGCGCCGGGGCGGCAGAAGCTGCGGTGGCCGCAGAAGCCGCGGCGAGAATCCAAACCATGAGCGATCGGCGCATGCGTCCTCCTCGGGTCGGAAAAGCGGCACGAGTCTAGCGCCGGACGTGGAAACTGCAACCTTCTCCCGTCAGCTGCCGTAGTGTGAGCATCACGAGACTACGGAGGCCCCGTCATGAAGACTGTAATGAAATCCAATTCTAGAGTGCCTGTGCTGGCCGCGGCACTGATGCTTTCGCTGGGCGCGGCGGCGACCGCCGCCCACGCCGCCGAGCAGACCCGCACCCTCCACCAGGCCTTCCCGGCCGGCGCGGCCGAGGTGAGGCTGGCCAATCTTGCCGGCCGTCTCGAGATCGTGCCGGGGCAGGGCGGCGAGGTCGTGGTCGACGCCACTTTGCATGGCGACGCCGACAGCTCGGCCGAGACGCAGCGCATCCTGGCCCAGATGAAGTGGGTCAAGAGCCACGACAAGAAGGGTCGCGAGGAGTGGGCGCTCTCCTACCCGGTGGACAAGTACCGCTCGTACGCCTACCCGCGGACTCGGGAGAAGGACGGGGACACGGAGCTGCCGGCTTTCTTGAGCTTCCTCAACATCGGCAGCCAGACGGTGACCACCTATCGCGGTGAGCGGGTGCACATCTACGCCCAGAAGCGCGCGTCGGCGCCGGTGCTCTACGCCGACCTGCGGATCATCCTTCCCGCCGGCTCCAACGTGGCGGTACGCAACGCCGTGGGGGCGGTGAATGGCGGCGATCTCGACGGCACCCTGACCGTGGACACCGGCAGCGGCAAAGTGCAGATCGCCTCCCACTCGGGCCAGCTCAACGTCGACACCGGCTCGGGCGACGTGGTCCTCGGCGCGGCCAAAGGCGAGACCAAGATCGACACCGGCTCGGGCGACGTCGTGGTCAAGCGCCTGGTGGGCAACGGCTCGATCAACACCGGCTCCGGTAACGTCACCGTCAGCCAGGTCTCGGCCGGCAAGCTGGCCATCGAAACCGGCTCGGGTGACGTGACGGTGCAGGACGGAGTGGCTGCACGGCTGGTCGCGGACACCGGTTCCGGCGGCGTCAAGGTGCTGTCGGTGGAGCTCGAGGAGCTGGCGGCGGAAACCGGCTCGGGCGACGTGACCGTTCAGAGCTCGCTCGCCAAGGCGAAGAGTATCAAGGCGGAGACGGGCAGCGGCGACATCGTCATCAAAGCCGGGCCAGACGCCTCGTTCAACATCGACTCGGACCAGGGCAGCGGCAGCCTCGTCGTCAACTACGGCGACGCCACCTTGCGCAAATCGGGCCGCAAGGTCGTAGGCGCGAAGCGCGGCGACGGCCGGACCGCCATCCACGTCGAGACCGGCAGCGGCGACTGCACCATCGGCCCGAAGGTATAGGCCTTACATCTTGCTGTAGTTTGGACCATCGCCCCCTTCGGGGGGCACCCACGTAATGATCTGGTAGGGGTCCATGATGTCGCAGGTCTTGCAGTGGACGCAGTTGCTGGCATTGATCTGCAGGCGCTCGCCGGTGGGCGAGGCAGTATCCGGGACCATCTCGTAGACCGCCGCAGGACAGAAGCGCTGGCAGGGATTCGCGTACTCGATCGCGCACTGATAGATGCAGATGTCCGTGTCCGCCACCAGTAAGTGGATTGGTTGGTCTTCGTCGTGGGCCGTCCCCGAGTTGTAGACGTCGGCCAGCTTGTCGAAGGTGAGCTTGCCGTCGATCTTGACCGGTTCGGGGGCTTTCAGCCGCTGACCGGCGGGAGTGTTGAGCGCGATCATTCGCTCGTGACCGGCTGAAGTGGGAAGGCGGTCTAAGACTCCCCAGCCGCGGCCGCCCGTCACCAGGCCGGCGCCGGCTTGGAGCATGCCGGCCAGCACGCCGTGATCGAAGGCCTGGTGGAAGTTGCGCACCTCCCAGAGCTCCTCCTTGATCCAGCTCGAATCGACCTTTCCCTGGTAGGCGGCGAGCCGCTCCGGTGTGGCGCCGCCGGCCTTGAGGGCTTCGAAGATCGTCTCGGCGGCGAGCATGCCGGACTTCATCCCGAGGTGAATGCCCTTGAGGCGCTGACTGTTGAGCATGCCGGCCGAGTCTCCCACCAGCAGGAAACCGTCGCCTGAGAGGCGAGGCATCGACCACCAGCCGCCCTCCGGAATGGCCTTGGCGCCGTAGAACGTCATCTTTCCGCCGTCCAGAAGCGGAGCGATGGCGGGATGCGTCTTGAAACGCTGGAATTCCTGGTGAGGATCGAGGAGGGGGTTCTTGTAGTCGAGACCCACCACCAGGCCGGCGATGGCCTGATCGTTCTGCATGCCGTAGACGAAGCCGCCGCCGAACGTGTCGAAGCCCAGGGGCCAGCCGAGGGTGTGGATCACCTGTCCGGGCTCCAGCCGGCCGTGGGGGATCTCCCAGACTTCCTTGAGACCCAGGGCGTAGATCTGGGGGTTCTTTCCCTGCCAGAGGTCGAGTTGGTCGTCGAGCTGCTTGACCAGGGTACCGCGGGGACCTTCGCCGAGGACGGTCACCTGGGCCCGGATGTCGACGCCCGGCTCGTAGTTGGCCTTCTTCTCGCCATGCCGGGAGATCCCCTTGTCGCCGGTGCGCACGCCAACCACCCGGCCGTTCTCCACCAGGGCCTGGACGGCGGGGAACTCGAAGAAGATGTCCACCCCGGCGGCCTCGACCTTCGGCGCCAGCCACTTGAGCAGCTTGCCCAACGACGAGACGTAGCTCCCTTCGTTTTCCAGGGGCGGTGGAATGGGAAGGGAGAGAGATTTTCCTTCGGTGAGGAAGAGGAACTTTTCGTGCTCGATCTTCCCCTCGAAGGGAGCGTCCCGCCACTCGTCCGGCAGCAGCTCCTTGAGCGCTTTGGGGTCGACGACGGCACCCGAAAGTGCGTGGCTGGTGATCTCGCGGCCCTTCTCCAGGACGCCGATGGACAGCTCCATTCCGGCCGCCTTGGCCAGGCGTGCGAGGTGAAGTGCCCCCGCCAGGCTCGCCGGTCCGGCGCCCACGAAGAGGACGTCCATCTCCAGGGTTTCGCGCTCGTCACTCATGCCTGCGTTTCCTCCCGGCCTGCTCCAGAAAGGGGTTCGAATCCGGGCCGGGATGCTACCACGGGCCTCGAGATCCAAAGGTGAGGCCCCGGTTTTTGATTGTGCTACAGTGCCGGCCGTGCCAGGAACCCGGCTTACCCTGGAGAGAACGTCTACCGCCCCGCTGGAAGAGCGCCTCTCGGTGAGGCGGGTGGGGGTAGAGGGAGCCCAGGCCACCTTTGCCGAAGACGTTCGCCACGGTCTCACTTCGACTCGGAAGTTTCTGTACCCCAAGTATTTCTACGATGAGTTGGGCTCGCGCCTCTTCGAGGCGATCACCGCTCTGCCCGAGTATTACCCAACCCGTTGCGAGGCGGAGATCCTGCGCCAGCACGCCGGCGATATCGCCGCCGCGCTCGGCGGCCCGCTCTGGCTGGTCGAACTGGGCAGCGGCGACGGGCAGAAGACGCGGTTGTTGATCGAGGCCCTGCTGGCTCGTCAGGAGAGTCTCGAATACGTGCCGGTGGACATCTCCGAGTCGGCCGTCGAGATCAGCAGCCGGTCTCTGCTCCTCTCCTATCCGGACCTCCGCATCACGGCCTATATCGGGGAGTACCAGGCGGCGCTGCGCCGGATCCGGAGGGAACGGGTCGCCCCCGGCTGCCCACTCGTCCTCTTCCTGGGTTCCACCTTGGGGAACATGGACCCGGAAGAACGTCTGGCCTTCCTGCGCGAGGTGCGGAAGCTTCTCAATCCCGGCGAAGGATTTCTCCTCGGCGTCGACCTTCAGAAGCCGGAGACAGTGCTGATTCCCGCCTACGACGATCCTCTGGGCGTGACTGCGGCGTTTGACCTCAACCTGCTGGTGAGGATCAATCGTGAGCTGGAGGGAGGCTTCGACATCTCCGCCTTCCGTCACCGCGCCATCTACAACCGGGAGGTAGGGCGGATCGAGATGCACCTCGAAAGCCGCCAGGCTCAGACGGTACCGATTGGCGCCTTGGGGATCGAAATTCCCTTCGCCGCCGGAGAGACGATCCACACCGAGAGCTCCTACAAATTCCGTGGCGACCAGGTCGTAGCCCTGGCCGCCGAGACCGGTTTCGAGCTGCGGCGGACCTGGACGGACTCCCGGGGATGGTTTGCCTCGAACCTGCTCGTCGCGGTCTGAGTCGGGCCGACTCACCCTTCCGCGAGCTGATCCGCCTGCCGTTGATGAGGTGGTGTCCTAGTTTGAAATCCGCCCCTCTCGACAGCCTTCTTCCTGCTTGCGCTAGCGGCAAAGCGTGCCACAATCTCGCGGACTTTCCTGCGAGGACGTGCGATGAAGAAAGCCGACAGCTCCGAGGTGGCGATCGTTGCCGGCCAGGATCCTGCCCTACGCCTGGCGCCCCGGCTCCTCCCCGACGCCCTCGCCCTCGTCGCCTCGCTGATCATCGTCTGGCAGACGTTGCGCCAAGGCGCACTGGACGAGAGATCGATGAGCTGGATGACCCCGGTCCTGGCGGGCGAGCTCTTCACTCTCTTCTTCGTCGTCGCACTGGTCGACATTGCCAGCAGCCAGCGGCAGCCTCCAACCCTGTGGGGCGGGCTGCTGATCATCGCCGTTCTCCTCTTCGTCTGCCCGACGGTGTTGATGCTCGCCAAGTGGAGCTGGCACGGAGGCGTGTGGATGTTCCTCCCCTTCCTCTGGTCGATGAGCGAACGCCTCCGCCAGATCTGGACGCTGCCCCGCGCCAGCCTGCTTGAAAAGATTCGCACCCGCGCGCTCGCCTTCGACCGCTTCCAGACCGGCTCCGTGGGCTACGTCGTGATGTTCCTCGTCCTCTTTGCGTCGTTTGTGGTGAGCGAGGTGAGGGATGACCATTTCCCCAACCTGGCGGCGGACTTGGCGATACCCAGCTTTCTGGCTCTCTTCTTCGCGATCAATTGTATTGACGAGATCCGCGTCCACGGCGAAGGGTTCGCGCGTTCGCCGGGGCTGCTCTGGTCGAAGCTCCGCCCCGATCCGCGGCTCACCAAGATTGAGCCGATCTGAGGGACCGATGGCCACCACGACCGACCGGCCGCGAAGGGCCGGAAGCGGGAACCGTACCCGGAAGGGAAATTGAAACCAGGACACTACCGACTCGTCCCGTCCTTTGACAAGGAGGGCCCCCGTACGTAGGATTCTCCGTCCGAGCCGGTGTAGCTCAGGGGTAGAGCGCCTGACTGTGGATCAGGAGGTCATGGGTTCAAATCCCATCGCCGGTACCATTTCCCCTCATTCGGACGAACCAACGCTCCCTTGGAGGGCTTCTTCCCATGGCAGACACTGTCGAGCCGCGCCTGTCGCGGGGCTTGCGTGACCTGCTGCCCGACCAGATGCTGGCGCGGCAGTGGATGATCGACACCATCCGCGGCGTCTACGAGCTGTACGGCTTCGTACCTCTCGGAACGCCTGCCATCGAATTTCTGGACGTGCTGCGGGGCTCCGCTGCCGGTTCCGAGGCGCAGCAGTCGATCTTCACCGTCCAGAACCCGGAAAAAGAGCTGCTCGGTCTGCGTTTCGACCTCACCGTACCCCTGGCGCGCGTGATTGCCCAGTACCGCGACCTGCCGCGGCCGTTCCGCCGCTACCAGGTCTCGCAGGTCTGGCGCGCCGACAAGCCGGGGGCCGGCCGCTTCCGCGAGTTCACCCAGTTCGACCTCGACTCCGTGGGTGTCGAGTCCGAGATTGCGGACACCGAGATCGTCGCCGGCATGTGCGACACCCTCTCGGCTCTCCGCGTGGGTGGCTACAGGGTCCGCTACTCGTCCCGCGGCATCCTCAACACCCTGCTGGCCTATGCAGGGATTCCGGCGGACCTCGGAGCTGACGTCTTCCGCGTGCTCGATAAGCTGGACAAGGTCGGGCAGGAGAAGGTCCGGCTCGAGCTCACCACCGGTTACGTCGACTCCTCCGGCGATCCGATCGCGGGAGTCGGCCTGGCCTCCGAGCAGGTGGACAAGATCGAGCGCTTCCTGAAGATCCGCTCCGACGATCGGCGGGAGGTGGTCGCCCAACTCCGCGAGCTCTTCGCTGGCGTCGAGGGAGCTGATGCCGAGGTCGC
Source organism: Thermoanaerobaculia bacterium (assembly GCA_035472915.1). Lineage (GTDB taxonomy): Bacteria > Acidobacteriota > Thermoanaerobaculia > Multivoradales > UBA5704 > DATARR01. The sequence continues at coordinate 6,724 of DATIOS010000546.1, read as the reverse complement.
TGTGGTGGAAAAGATCTCCAATCACCTCTACTCACTGGGCTACGAGGACGACCGCGTGTCGCTGGACCTGTCGATCGCCCGCGGCCTCGCCTACTACACCGGCCCCGTCTTCGAGGCGATCCTGCTCGACGCGCCCGAGTTCGGCTCCGTCTTCGGTGGCGGCCGATACGATGATCTGGTGATGCGCTTCCTGGGGGAAAAGGTACCGGCCACGGGTGCTTCGATGGGCGTCGACCGCCTGCTGGCGGCGCTGATCCACCTCAAGCGGGCCGGCCTGCAGAAATCCACGGCGAAAGTGCTCATCACCAATATGGACCCTGGGCTGGCCGACGACTACGTCACCATGACTTGGGAGCTGCGCCGGGCAGGCATTCCCACCGAGCTCTACCTCGGCGGCGCCCGTGGACCGGGCAAGCAGCTCAAGTACGCCGACCATTGGGGCATCCCCATCGCCCTTCTCTATGGCTCCAATGAGAAAGAGAAGGGGATTGTGACCCTGAAGGATATGGACGCGGGCCGGCAGCGGGCGGAGGCCCTGGCCAACCGGCAAGAATGGTTGGAGGAGCGTCCGGGTCAGCGCGAGGTGCCCCGCGCCGGTCTCGTCGCGGCCGTTCGCGATATGCTCGGGCTCATCGAGCACTAGGAGCCTCAGCGGATTAGATGAGTGAGCCCGGCCAGATTCCCGCCGCCGTCGTCCTCGACGGCGGCTCCCTCACGCTTTCCGATCTCGCCCGCATCGCCCGCGATCCTCGCGTTCGGGTAGAGGTTCACCCGGAGGCGGCGGCACGGGTCGAAGCGAGCCGGGCCGAGATCGAATCGCTTGCCACCAACTACAAAGTAGAGTTCGCCAAGGGAGCGGCCGGCCAGCCGGTCCTGGAATACGGGGTAACCACCGGCTTCGGCGAGTTCAAGAACGTCCCCATCGCGCCACATCGCCTGGAAGAGCTGCAGCGCAACATCCTGCTTTCACATTCGGTTGGAACCGGCGAGACGGCGGATGCGGACAATCCGGCCAACTATTTCGAGCCGGACGTCGTGCGCGCGACCCTCGCCATCCGCTTGAACGCCTTCCTCAAAGGGTGCTCTGGCCTGCGCCCCATCCTGGTGGCGACGGTTGAGGCGATGTTGAATCGGGGGGTCATCCCACTCGTACCGATTCGCGGCTCCGTGGGTTCGAGCGGCGATCTGGCTCCTCTTTCCCATCTTTTCGCCGTGCTTTTGGGCGAAGGCCGCTACTACGTCGTCCGCGAAGCGGAGGATCTCACCTTCGCGCGACCGCGAACGCTCCAGCCAGCCAGCGCACTGAGCTCGGATCTGGCGGTGGAGATTCCGGCCCTCAGCTTCAAGGAAGGCCTGGCCCTCACCAACGGTGCGACGTTCTCAGCGGCTCTGCTCGCTCTGGCGGTTCACGATGCCGAAGCGCTGGCCCAAGTCGCTGACGCCGCGACGGCTCTCAGCCTGGAGGCCGTCTGTGGCTGTGCCCGCGCCTTCGACCCCCGGATTCACGAGGCGCGCGGTCACCTCGGCCAGATCGCTTGCGCCGCCAACATCCGGGCGCACCTCAGGGGGAGCCGGCTGATCGAAAAGGCCGGTGCCGTGCAGGACGCCTACTCCCTGCGCTGCGCGCCGGCGGTACACGGCGCGGCCCGGGATACCATCAGCTATGCCTGCCGCGTGGCAGAGGCCGAGATCAACGCCGCCACCGACAATCCCCTTTTTTTTCCCGAGAGCGGCTCGCAGCCGCCTTTCGACCATGAGTTCGCCGCCAACTGGCCGGAGGGATACGACGGCCGGCAGCGGATCTCCTTTTCCGCGGGGAACTTCCACGGCGAGCCCGTGGGGATGGCGGCGGACTTCCTGGCCATCGCCCTGGCCGAGCTGGCGGACATCTCAGAGCGGCGCACCCAGATGTTGCTCGATGCCCACCACAACCGCAATCTGCCGGGAAACCTCATCCCGCATCGCGGCATCAACTCGGGGCTGATGATCGCGCAGTACTGCGCCGCCGGCATCGTTTCCGAAAACAAGGTCCTGTGCCATCCCGCCTCGGTGGACTCCATCCCCACCTCCGCCAACTCAGAGGACCACAATGCCATGGCGACCATCGCCGCCCGCAAGCTGCGGACGGTGTTGCGCAACTCCCAGGCCGTGCTGGCCATCGAGCTCATGGTCGCGGCGCAGGCGGTCGAATGGCGCGTGGCGATGGATATCGACCCGATCCACGCCCGTGCCGGCGCACCCTCCGACTGGAAGGAAGCCGGCCGCGAGGCGGTGGAATTCGCAGAGCGGACCGGTCCCGAGCGGCGTGCCGAGATCGCTTCGCATCTGGGCGAAGGTACGCGCGGAGCGTACCTCCAGGTACGGAGTCTGGTTTCGACGATGCTCAAGGATCGAACGCTGGATGGCGATATCCGGATGGTGCGGGGGGCGCTGGAGCGGGGAGCGGCTTTTTTCCCCGACGCCAAAAGTATATGAACTTTCCGCGCCGACATATGAACTTGCCTCTCAGAGGCTCTCGTGGACGCTCAACCCACCTCTTTTGGAGCGCTCCCCAGCTTCGTGGAGGCCTCGGTAGATGAAAAATCTAGAGTTTCATAGCCCCAGGAGGCAAATCCATATGAGATTTTGGTTCCGGCATATAACGCCAGGCTCGAAACTCGTCCTCCTGCCACCATTTCATATGGAAAAATCATAAGTTCATATACTTTGGAGGTAGGATGGCTCACCCGGCGGCTCCCCGCAGTCGCGGGATCTCCCGCCGGATCTCCTCCGACGTCAGGCCCAGCAATCCGGCTCCTGCGATCAAGGATTCCAAGTCTACCGGGTAGAGCCGGTTCCGCGCTGGATCTGCCAGACCCGCCAGATTGCGTACCGCGATGATGTTCCGGATCTCCTCCTCGACATCGGGCGCTGGGAGGGTGGCGAGACCGCTGTCTAGCATCTCCCGAACGACTGGATCGGTGCTCCCCAGGAAGCCGCTCCAGGCCCAGCCGTCCGCGGGTCCGGGGAGGAGGCGCTGGCTGGCCTCGGCGAAGCTGGCAGCGGCGAAGTAGAGGAGGGAGACGGCGGCGAAGCGGTCGAAATCTCCCATCGCGATGTAGGCCCCGGCGACGAGCTTCTGGATGTGGTCCGCCTCCAGGCTCAGGAGATCGCCGTAGCGTTGAAGCCCTTCGGAGCCCCGCTCCAGGAGAAGGGCCAGCCGCTCGACGGCGAGCAGGCTCCAGGCGATCCCGGTCGAGAACAGGGGACTCAGGAAGCAGTGGGCGTGCGGGAGGAGCGCCCAACCGTCTCCGGCGGCCTGTGCGAGGCGATGCTGAAGGTGAGGGATCTTGCCGATCGGCCTGGCGGGACGGGACGAAGCGAACTGGTCCCGCAGCGTCGGGTAGCGATCGAGGAGCTGTCTCCAGGCCCGCTCTGGTGGCATGGCCAACAACTCTTGCCGAGCCTTCTCTTGGGAGATCACGAAGCCGGCGCTCACCGTGCCTTGGTCGAAAGGGAGGACGTACATCCATCCCTCCTCCAGGATGTGATGGATGGCGGCCTGCTCGTCGGGATAGGGACCGGCCGGGAATTCCGCGCAGCCTGCCACCTCGGAGAAATCAGCGATCCCCTCGAAGTGTCCGAAGATAAGGGATGTCCGCGGCTCGGTCTCAACTCTTGGAATCGGAAGATGCCGGGCCAGGAATCCACCCGGGCCGGAGGCGTCGATCAGGAGGTCGGCTTCGAAGCGGATGGCTTTCCCGTGACGCGATCCGGTGAGGCGCCAGCCGTTTCTTGGTTCCACGCCATGCAGGTCCACCTCTTCCAGGACCTCGACGCCGGCCCGCCCGGCCTCCAGGACGAGATGGTGGTCCACGTCCTCCCGCAGCCAGTGGCAGTCCGCGATGTAGTTGTCGGGGCTGGCCGCAACCAAGAGGCGGCGCTCGTTCGATGCACCATTGGCGTACGGCTGGCCCGGCGTGTGGCCGTAGAACGTGAATCCGCGCTTGAGACCTCGGCGAAGATGAGGGAGCGCTTGTTTCCAGCGGCCCCAGGCGGCCAGGGCGTGGAGGTCGGCGAGTCCATACCGCGCGGCGAGCCTCTTCAGGCTCGGGACTTTGTGTTGAGGAAACCGGGGAGCGCCGAGACGCGGCATCGCCCCGTCACAGGTTGTCGTCCTTCGGGAGGTCGTGCCCGCCCCGGAGACGTCCCGCCGCTATAGACCTGCGAAGGGTGTCGTGGACGGGCTGGGACGTCTCTACGTCCTTCGCTGAAGGATGGCATTCGGCCGCGCAGGCACCTAGGTCCAGTGGTAGAGATTCAGCAAATGGCTCCGATAGGCGGCTGGGTTGACGTCGAACCGGCTCTGGAAAGTCTCCTGAGGCACGGCTCCGTGCTGGAATCGCCGCTTGGGAAAAATCGGCAGCTCCAAGCCGGTCACTTTCCGGATTCCTCTGCTCAGCACCTCGCCCTTGAGTCGGTAAAGGGCCTCATGGGAGCCTTGAGCCAACTCTGCGAAAGGAATCGCTTCGGCGACGGCGATGACCCGCGGGCGGCTGTTGGGGCTGAAAAGCGAGAAGCCGTGGCGCCGGGCGGGGGCATATCCACGGACACACCCCCGGCTCAGGCCCCCGCTGTAGGTCAGCGAGTGCTTGATGGCCTCGACTCCCCAACCCTCCTGGTAGAGCATCCGGTTGTTGACGACGCTACGGATGGTGAGCTCGGGATTCTCCTCGATCGGATAATCCTTGAGGTTCTCGTCGCCGCCGTCGCCGTCGGCGAGGAAACGCCAGTCCGGGTAGCGCTCGCGGATTCCCCCAAGCAGGGCGAGGCTCATGGCCGCGCATTCCACGTCCAGGGGCTTGTAGTCTTCGATGGCTTCCACGGCCGCGTAGGGATCGAGCCGGGAACCGGCGACCTCGATCGCTTCGCCGAACATCTGAAGACCGGTACGCCGGAGAAACTCCCGCGCCTGTTCGTGGTCGGCACCGCCGCCGTCCACCGCCAGCGTGAACGCCTTGAGGCGAGCGGGGCTCTGACCCGAAGCCAGAAGCTCGTGATAAAGGCAGAGGAGCAACGCGCCACTGTCGACGCCACCGGAGAAGAGAACGCCAAGCGGTTCGTTCTCGGGCACGGCGGCAAGCCATAGGCGGATCTCTTCGCAGAGGGCGCGGACGTAGGCCTCGCCAATCGTCTCGAGGTCCGGCGGCAGGACGCCCCGCGGTGGATCGAAGAAGCGCCGGTAGATCGGGTTGGGATCGGGACAGCCCACGAGTTGGATCTCGGTGACGTGGTGAGCCGGGACCATACGGGTATAGGACGGATGAAACTGATTGCCGTGGCCTTCGCGCTCCAAGGCGTCGCGGATGGCGTCGATGCGGTCCGCCACTACCAGCATCGGACCGTCCTTCTCTTTCGCCAGGAAGTAGCGTAGCGGCCGGTCGAGGCTGCGGGCGAGGCAGACCCTCTGCCCGTCACGAGCAATCAGTGCGTAAGAGCCCTGGATCTGGAGCACATCCCGCGGATCGTCCGACAACAGAAGCCGGCGAGCATCGTCCACGGTGAGATCGAGGATTTGCTGATCCTCGTCGGGAATAAGGTTGACGACGCGGGCGATGGTAGAGACATTTTTCCGAGGGTTCATCGGTCATTCTCCAACGAGTCGCAGCGCGTGTTCGACGACAGGGTCTGACAGGTAAAGGCCGGCGCGGGCAAATTCCTCGACGATTGGTCGAGCCAAAGGAACCAAGCCATGTTGTTTCGCTAGAAGTGCGAGCCCCAGCGTGCCGGTAACTGGCACACCGAGAACGTTCGCTAGTTTCCGGGCGGCGTAGTCGTCGATAACGGCGCGCGCGGGGCGGTTAGCCTGCGCCCATTCAAGCACGGCCGATTCCCCATCTCCGAGATCCCAGCTTCTTACCAGAGGCAGTTTTTCTGCGTCCGAAACCGTTTGGAGCCATGCAATGGTGTCGAGTATGCGCGCAGCTTCGTCCGAGTGCTCGCGAACTTCACTGCTAACGGACTCCGGGACATGGATCGGCGTCCCAACAAGAGTCAGCAGATCGATCCGGCCAGCCCGAGAGAGAACGATCAGGGGCGACGCGTTGACGACGATTTGATCAGCCACCGTGGAGCTCGGCCTCGAGATCGTCAAAATCGATCTTTACCGTGTCCAGGCGACGGCGGGCAAGCTCGTCGAGAAAAGCCAGACGGGTCATGCCTGCGATCTCGGCTGCCTTGCTCCCACTGATGAGTCCCTGGTGGTACCACTGAACCGCGGCGGCGAACCGCAGCTCCGTAGCGAATTGATCAGGGTCGACCCGCAAGGCTGAGAAGGCCTCTTCGGGCAAGTTGATCGTCAGCGAAACCATGAGCACCTCCTAGAGTTCTTCTACTATCGCCGTCCAATGGCGATGATCGTCTCGTCTTCTACCGTCTGTCCCTGCTCCATCCACGCGTCCAATCCTCCTTCCAGGGGGCGGACGCGGGTGAAGCCTCGGTCCATCAGAGCGCGAGCCACACGGGCCGCGGAGGCTTCGTTCGGTCACGTACAGTAGAGGACGACGTCGCGGTCCCGCGGCAGCCCGGCCAGTTTCTCATCGATTTCGTCGAAGGTGACGGGCAAGGCTCCTGGAATGCGCCGCGGCGACCGGATGGAAGTACTCGAGCTGGCGGGCTACACCGAGGAAGAAAAGCTCAAGATCGCCGTCGAGCACCTCATTTCGAAGCAGGTCAAGAACCATGG
>DATIOS010000545.1:0-5927 GCA_035472915.1 Thermoanaerobaculia bacterium | reverse complement strand
GCCCGCCGGCCCCCCCGAGCTCTTCGACCACTCCGACGTGGTGGCGTTCGACGGCGCCCTATGGTTCATAGGCCAGCCGGAAGGCGCGGGTGACGCGTGGCTCTATCGCTACGACGGCAGCGCGGCGGGCACCAGGGTCGTGGCGCCGATCGCCAATCCCTATGGCCGGCTCGATTTTCGGCCGCTGGGCCTCGACGGCAAGCTGTACTTCACCGCCTACACCCCGGAGCTGGGGGACGAGCTGTGGGTGAGCGACGGCACGGCGGCCGGCACGCACCCATTCCTCGATCTGCAGAAGGGTGCCGCGGGCTCGCGACCCTTGCTGCTCAGCGTGGCCGCCGGTCGGCTCTTCTTCGCCGCCGACGACGGTGAGCACGGCTTCGAGCTGTGGTCGACCGACGGCGTCGCCGCGCACACCGCCATGGTGGCCGACATCGCTCCCGGCCCGCTGTCGTCGTGGCCGGGACGACCGGTCCTCGCCGGCGGCATTCTCTACTTCGCTGCCGACGACGGCATCGCCGGCAACGAGCTGTGGGCGGTACCGGTGGCGCCGTGATCTCACCCTCCTCCGCCACCAGCGGCAGCCCGCCAAGGCGCGGCGCCTCGATTGAATCCCGGCCGGCGGCTCGATATGTACGTCCATCGAGCCTTGCCTTACGCCCTTCTTACGCCATAGAATTGCGTCATGGCGAAGACGACGGCGCCCCCTCCTTACGCCGAGCTCCATGCCGCTTCGGCCTTCTCCTTTCTCGACGGCGCCTCGCTGCCTGAGGACCTGATCGAGCGGGCGGCGGCCCTGGAACTGCCGGCTGTGGCCCTGGTGGACGCCAACGGTGTCTACGCCGCGCCCCGATTTCATGCCGCGGCGAAGCAGGCGGGGCTCAAGGCCCTGGTGGGCGCCGAGATGACGCTGGCGGACGAGCCCAGTCTCTTCCGGCAGCGGGTTCGCCGCGGCCCACTCGGCCTGGTGCCGGATGCCAAGCCTCCCCGGCAGGACGCCGCGTTCCGGGGAGTCGATACGCACTCACGGCTCACCCTGCTCGCCGCCAACCAGGCGGGCTATCGCAACCTCTGCCGGCTCGCCACCGCCGCCGCACGGGGCCGGCCCAAAGGCGAGGCGCAGGCCACCTGGGACCTCCTGGCCGAGCACTCGGGCGGCCTCCACTGCCTCACCGGCGGCGACGAAAGCCCGCTGGCTCGCGAGATCGCCGACGGCGGCGAAGATCGCGGGCGCCGCCTGCTGGAACGCCTGGGGCATCTTTTCCCCGGCCGCCTCCACGTCGAGCTGCAACGCCACCGGCTGCGCGAGGAGGAGCATCGCAACCGGGCTCTGGTGGACCTTGCCCGCCGCTTGCGCCTCCCCCTCCTCGCCACCAACGGCGTGCGCTACGCCCGGCCCGAGGACAAACCGCTCCACGACGTGCTCACCGCCATCCGCCACCACACCACGCTCGACGAAGGCGGCCGGCTTCTCGCCTCGCACCGCGAACGGCACTTCAAGAACGCCGCCGAGATGAGCCGGCTTTTCGCCGATCTTCCGGAAGCGATCGCCAACAGCGCCAACCTCGCCGCGGAGCTCGACTTCACTCTCGCCGACCTCGGCTACCGCTTCCCCGATTACCCGTTGCCGCCCGGCGAAACGCCGGCCTCCTACCTGCGCCACGTCGCCTGGAACGGCGCCAAGGCCCGCTTCCGGCCACTGACCGCCAAGGCTCAGGCCCAGATCCAGAAAGAGCTGGACCTGATCGAGAAGCTCGACCTCGCCGGCTATTTCCTCATCGTCTGGGACGTCGTCAACTTCTGCCTGCGCGAGAACATCCTCGCTCAGGGCCGGGGCTCGGCGGCCAACAGCGCGGTGTGCTACGCCCTCTCGATCACCGCCGTCGATCCGGTGAAGATGGAGCTTCTCTTCGAGCGCTTCCTCTCCGAAGAGCGGGGCGAATGGCCGGACATCGACCTCGACCTCCCTTCCGGCGACCAGCGCGAGCGGGTGATCCAATACGTCTACGAACGCTATGGTCCCCACGGCGCGGCGATGACGGCCACCGTCATCACCTACCGCGATCGCTCCGCCACCCGCGAGGTGGCGAAGGTCTTCGGCTACTCCGAGGAGCAGATCGACAAGCTCGCCGGCCAGCTCGGTAACTTCCACTACGACATTCACCGCGGCGACGACAAGTCGCTCGCCGCCGAGCTGGCCGCCGCCGGCTTCGACACCGCCGAGCCGCGCCTGGCGCATTTCATGGCGCTGTGGACGCACATCCACAACCTCCCCCGCCACCTCGGCCAGCACACCGGCGGCATGGTGATCGCCGCCGGCCGCCTGGACGAGGCCGTCCCCCTCGAACCGGCCGCCATGCCCGGCCGGGTGGTCATTCAATGGGACAAGGACGACTGCGCGGATCTCGGGATCATCAAGGTCGACCTTCTGGGCCTGGGCATGCTGGCCGCCCTGGAAGAGATGGTGCCCACCATCAAGCTACGCGAGGGGACGCACGTCGACCTCGCCCACCTGCCGCCGGACGATCCAAAAGTCTTTCGCATGCTCCAGGAGGCGGACACCGTGGGCTGCTTTCAAATCGAAAGCCGTGCCCAGATGGCCTCGCTCCCCCGCAATCACCCCGAGAGGTTCTACGACATCGTCATCCAGGTGGGGATCATTCGCCCTGGACCCATCGCCGGCAACCTGGCGAGCCCCTACTTCGAGCGGCGCAACGGCCGGCAGGCGGTCACCTATCCGCACCCGAGCTTGAAGCCCATTCTCGAGCGCACACTCGGCATCCCCATCTTCCAGGAGCAACTGCTGAAAGTCGCCATGGTGGCCGCGGGCTTCACCGGCGGCGAGGCCGAAGAGCTGCGGCGGGCCATGGGTTCGAAGCGTTCCATCGAACGGATGAACGCCATCGTCGACAAGCTGCGCCGCGGCATGACGGCGAACGGGATCACCGGCAAGCCCCAGGACGAGATCGTTCAGGGCATCACCTCGTTCGCCCTCTACGGATTCCCTGAATCTCACGCCGCCAGCTTCGCCCTCATCGCCTACGCCAGCTCGTACCTGAAAGTCCATCACCCCACGGCCTTCTATCTGGGGCTGCTCAACGCTTGGCCCATGGGCTTCTATCACCCCGCCACCCTGATCAAGGACGCCCAGCGCCATGGCGTCGAGATCCGGCCGATCGACGTGCAGACTTCTGGCGTGCAATGCCGCTGGGAAGAGCGGGAGGTGCACGAGGGCTCTCGCGATGCTCGTACGGGCCTCCCGCCGCCGGTCGGCGCCATCCGCATCGGTTTCCGTTTCGTGCGCGGGTTGCGCGGCCGAGCGGCGGCGACGATCGAAGCCGAGCAGGCGAAAGCGCCGTTCGCCAACGCCGAGGACCTGGTGCGGCGTTGCGATCTCCACGAGGACGAGCTCCAGACCCTGGCCGCCACCGGGTCCCTCGCCTGCTTCGGCCTCACCCGCCGGGCCGCCCTCTGGCAGGTGGCCCGCCTGGGCAAACCGGCGGGTCCCCTGCTCGACCGCCTGACGGACCCCGAGCCGTCGCCGCTGCCCGAGATGACCCCGGCCGAGGAGACGATTACGGACTACAACACGGTGCAGCTCACCCTCGGGCCTCATCCGATGAGCTACTTTCGCGAGCAGCTCGAAAAAAAAGGAGTCACCCCCGCCGGCGGGCTCGACGCCCTCGCCAACGGCTCCCGCGTGCGCACCGCCGGCTCGGTGATCGTCCGCCAGCGTCCGGGCACCGCGAAAGGCCTCCTCTTCCTCACCCTCGAAGATGAGACCGGCATGTCGCAGGCCGTCGTCTCTCCGGATCTCCTCCAACAACACCGCAAGCTGATCGTCGGCTCGCCGGGCCTGCTGGTCGAGGGAATCCTGCAGAAACGGGATGGGACGATCTCGGTCAAAGGCGAGAAGTTCTGGTCGCTCAAGGAATTGGTGGCGGTGCCGAGCCACGATTTCAGATAGGAAAATCCCCGCCCCTCGCAACGGAGAGACTCCCGTGGCAAGGGGCGGGGCTGTGGATCACCGATTTTACCGGCGGATCTCGTGGATCTGCTCGACGTCGATACTGACGTCGTCATCCTTGAGGCCGGTGGCCGTGTAGACCGCGGTCACGGTCAGCGGCGTGGTGCTGACGATCTCCAGGAAGCCGATGGTCAGCGGGCCGTTGGAGGTCACCGGCTGGTGGAGCAGCTCGGCCAGGCGGCAGCAATCGTCCATCGTCGCGGTGAACGGCGGCAGCACGATCCTGTCGCGAGCCATCTCCTTGGCGACGCGAGGCTCACGCCCGATCGGCTCGCCCTTCAGCACCACCGGCACGACGCGCTTTTCGATCACCGCCTCGGAGCAGTAGCCGTTGTAGATGTTGATCTCGGTCGAGTAGCGGCCGGAGCGGACCGGGCTGCAACCTTCGCCCGGAACCTCGTTGACGCCGCAGACGAACTTGGCGACGTAGTGATAGCGGCACTTGGGAATCGTGATCTTGGTGGGCTTTTTCGCAATGACGACGTGGTCCGCCACGACGTCGATCGAGCCCGTGAAAACCTGGTCGCGCAACGAGCACGTCTCGAAATTGCGCTCGAAGACGATGTCGAATTTGAGCGTGTGAGGCTTGGTCGGGTCCAGCGGGCCATAGCCGCCGGCGGGCGTGATCGAGGTGACGAACGGAGCGATGGCGCCGGACGGCACCAGGCTGACGTTGTGAATCGAAATCGCCGTGAGCAGCGCGTTGAGGATGGCGTTGGCGACGGCTCCCGGATTGACGCCGACCGTGAGCGAGCCGCTGGTGGCCGTGGTGATGGCGGTCGCCTGGCCGGCCGGGCCGGTGCTGGGGCAGCCGGGATAGCCACCGGAGCTGGCCGCATCCAGACCGGGACCGCTGTTGACCGAGATGGCCAGCACCGTGATGCCGTTGGAGTGAAGGTCGTTTCCCACTCTAAGCCTGTCGATGGAGAAGAGACCGCCCCAAACAGATGCGCAGATCGGCTCGTGGCTCGGGGCATCCCCGAACCAGACGATGAATCTCAGGGAACCAGGGCGCCATCCCCCCACGCTTGCCAACTGGTCCAGAGCGAAAAGGGCGGCCTCGGGGGTATCGCCTCCTTCCGAAGCAGTCCAACCGTTGATCGCGGCCGTCACGGCCGCCTGATTGGCGTTGATGGCCAACTGGTTCTGGAAAGCCGGCAGAGTGGGGACGAGGATCGAATCTTTGAAGTCCCGGTAGTTGCCGACGCCGAACTGGATGTCGGGGACGAGACTGAGCGTGCTCAGGATCGTGCTCGCACCCGCTTTCACACTGTTGATCGCGCCCGTCATACTGCCGGTGTTGTCGGCCAGGAAGTAGACGTCGACCTTCTGGGCAATTGGCTGCGCGGGGATCGTGACCGTGATCGTTTCCCGGAAGCCGCAATCGGTGAGCTGAATGTCGTTGACCTTGGGATCGATGGTGACGAGCTTGGCGAGCACCGCCTTCGGCAGGTCGACCTTGAAATCGGGGACGGCGAAGAATTCCCTGCCTTCCGCCAGCGAGAGCTTCGCCAGATCGACCGCCTTGCCTCCCGCGTCCAGGACGACGGTCGCGTGAGGTCCGTTGGGCTCGTCAGCCGCCCTGGCGACGAACCTGTGGACCGTGGCTTTGGAGGAGGGAATGGTGTCGATATCCTCCACCACGATCTCTGCCTTCCTGCCCTCGAACTGCTTGGAAAGCGAGTCGAGGGCATTCTTCCGAAGCGCCTCATTTTTCTTTTCGGCCATGGTTTCTCCTTGGCGGCGGTTCAGTAGAGCTCGGTCCATCCAGGCTCGATGGGAACCACCGCGAACAACAGGTTGTTCGCGGGCCGAAACGAATTTCTGACAGGAGGATGAAAAGCTGGCGCTCGGAGGGGCAGAGATCTGCCCGCCTGGCTTATCGGGCCGGGCTGCTACT
>DATIOS010000544.1:0-9700 GCA_035472915.1 Thermoanaerobaculia bacterium | reverse complement strand
GGCTCGCCGAGATCGACACGGCCGCCACCGCTTTCGAAATGCGGCGCGCGAGCCTCCAGCCGCAAATGGACCCGCAAGAGTTCCTCGCCATCCTCCGCCAGTACGAGGAGCTGATCAACCGCGTTCAGGTGATCTCCGGCTACGCCTCGCTCTGGTTCTACTCCGACACCGGCAGCCAGGAGGCGCTGACCTTCCGCAATCGTGTGCGGCAGGCGAGCACCGAGGCCAGCAACCGCATCCTCTTCTTCACCCTCTGGTGGCGCGGTCTGTCGGACGAAGAGGCCTGGCGCCTGCTGCCCAGCGAATCCGAGCACGGCGACTACCGTCACTACCTGCAGGATCTGCGGCGCTTCAAGCCGTTCACTCTCGACGAAAAGTCCGAGCAGCTCATCAATACCAAGGACGAGAACGGCATCGGCGCCGTCATGACCCTCTACTCCATGCTCACCAACCGTCTGGAGTTCACGCTGGAGGTGGACGGCGAGAGCCGGCGCCTCACTCGCGACGAGCTGATGAGCCACGCCTCCTCGCCGCGGGCCGATCTGCGCGCCGCGGCCTACCAGGAGCTCTACCGCGTCTACGCCCAGGAGGCCAACATCCTGGGCCAGGTCTACGTCAACCGGGTGCGCGACTGGTACGACGAGCAGGTCGGCGTGCGGGGCTATCCCTCCCCCATTTCCGTGCGCAACCTCGACAACGACATTCCCGACCGCGCCGTCGAGGTGCTGCTGGAGGTGGCCCGGGAGAACGCGCCGCTGTTTCAGCGCTACTTCCGCCTCAAGGCCGGCTGGCTGGGTCGCGAACGGCTTCGCCGCTACGACGTCTACGCGCCTCTCGCCACCTCGGACCGCAAGATCGAGTACTCGCAGGCAGTGCAGTCGGTGCTGGAGACCTTCGAGGATTTCCATCCCGACTTTGCCACCCACGCCAACAAGGTCTTCGCCGAAAACCACCTCGACAGCGAGATCCGGCGCGGCAAGCGGGGGGGAGCGTTCTGCTTCACCGTGCTGCCGCGCTACACACCCTGGGTGCTGGTCAACTTCGCCGGCCGCGTTCGCGACGTGGCGACTCTCGCGCACGAGCTCGGCCACGCCATTCACAGCATGCTGGCGAGCGGCCACTCGAGCCTCACCCAGCACGCCTCGCTGCCGCTGGCGGAGACCGCCTCGGTGTTCGGCGAGATGCTGATGACCGATCGCCTGCTTCGCGAAGAGACCGACCCGCTGGCCCGCCGCGAGCTGCTGGCCGCGGCGGTGGACGACGTCTACGCCACCGTGCTGCGCCAGGCCTACTTCGTCCTCTTCGAGATCGAGGCCCATAGCGCCATCCGCGCCGGCCGTTCCACCGAAGAGCTGTCGGACCTCTACATGGAGAAGCTGCGCGAGCAGTTCGGCGACAGCGTCGACGTGGCCCCGGAGTTCCGCTACGAGTGGCTCTCCATCCCCCACATCTACCAGACGCCTTTCTATTGCTACGCCTACAGCTTCGGCCAGCTCCTGGTGCTATCGCTCTACCGGCGCTTCCAGGAGGCGGGCGAGGCCTTCAAGCCGGGGTATCTGCGCCTTCTTTCCTACGGCGGCTCGGCGCGGCCGGAGCACATCCTGGCCGAAGTCGGCATCGACATGACCGACCGCTCCTTCTGGCAAGGCGGCTTCGATCTCGTCCGCGAGAGGATCGACGAGCTCGAAGGCATGAAGCTGTGAGGACGTGAAACGTTCTCCCTGCCGCTTTCGTCTGCTGCTGTGAAACCGGACGCAGACGAACGGTTCGATCCAAGGGAGAACGACAATGAACGGCAAGAAATTTTTCGGGATGGCGCTGCTGGCGGCGGGCCTGGTGGGAACGGCGCAGCGGGCCGCCGCGGCCGATCTCTGGCTGCACATCGACGTCAACGGCAAGGGCGAGCAGGCCAACATCAACCTTCCCCTCTCGATGGTGCGCAACATGGCCCCCATGCTGGAGGAGAAGGGACACGGACGCGGCTCGAGGCGCCTTCACGTCAGGGACAAGGACCTCTCCGTCAACGAGTTGCGCCAGGCGTGGCGCGAGATCGCCAACGGCCCCGACGCGAACTACATCACCGTCAAGGATAAGGATTCCGACGTGCACATCGGCAAGCAAGGCGACTACCTGCGCCTGAAGGCCAAGGATCGCAGCACCCACGGCGAAGACGTCGACATCAAGATTCCCCTCGACGTGGTGGCCGCCCTCTTCTCCAGCGACGGCGACGAGCTCAATTTCAACGCCGCCCTGGAGGCCCTGGCCCGCCGCGGCGAAGGCGAGTTGCTGACCGTCAACGGCAACGACGAAACCGTGCGCATCTGGGTGGATTCCACGTCCGGCGGACGCTAAGAATTCTTCAAAAAACCCCAATAATGTAGAGACGCCCCGCGGGGAACCCCGTGGGGCGTCTCTGTTTCGGTCGCCTAGGCGGTGCGGCGGCGGAGCCGCAACAGGGCGGCGCCGGCCAGCAGCAGGCAGAGGGTGATCAACCCCATCCCGCCGAGGGTCGGGACCTGGGCGATGGACAAGGCGCCAAAGGTCGTCGGGTCGGCGGCTCCGGGCTGGCTTGGATCGTCGGTGAGAGCCGAAGACTCGTTGGTGCCGTCGCCGTCGGCGTCGAAGTTGATCGTGCCTTGATTGGAGACCGTCTGGCCACCGGTGCCGGGATTGATCAAGGCGACGATGGTGATCGTCACCGTGCCGCCGGCCGGGATGCTGCCGTCCCAGGTCACGGTGTTGGTGGCGACGGTGGCGGTGGCGACGCCGCTCGTGGCGCTGGCCGAAACCAGTGTGAGCTGAGCCGGCAGGACGTCGACGAATTCCGGCCCCGGATTGTCTCCCTGGGCGGCCCGGATGATCGCGGTGACGTTGGAGTTGGTCAGGACCACCGTGTAGGTCACGTTGGTGCCCGCCTCGAACGAGCCGGAAGCCGTCATCGTGCCGCTCACCGTGGCCGGCGAGAGGACGAGGAAGCTGGTCGGATCCGTCGCGCCGCCGACGCTCGGATCGTCGGTGAGGTTGCTCGCCTCGTTGACCCCATCGCCGTCGGCGTCGTAGTTGGCGGTCCCCTGGTTGGAGATCGTCGTGCCGGCGGTGCCGGCGTTGATGGTCGCCGTGATGGTGACGGTCACCGAGCCGCCGGCCGGGACGACGCCGTTCCAGGTGGCGGTGTTGCCGGACGTCCCCGCCGTGCCGGAGGTGGCCGTGGCCGAAACCAGGGTCAGGCTGGCGGGCAAGGTGTCGGTGAATTCAGGGCCCGCGTTGTCCTGCTGGTCAAAGGCCGCGCTGTTGCTGAGCGTCACCGTGTAGGTGACGCTCTGGCCGACGCGGAAGGTGCCGGCGACGGTCTTGGTGGCGGTCACCGTGGCCGGCGAGAGCACCGTGGTGGTGGCGCTCGCCGTGTTGTTGGCATTGTCGGGATCGCTCGTGCCCGCCGCCGCGGTGGCCTGATCGGTCAGCGGACCGGCGGTGTTGGGCGCCGTGACGTTGATCGCCAGGGTGGCCGTGGCTCCGCTGGCCAGGCTGGCCAGGTTCCACAGCCCGGTGGCTGGGTTGTAGCTGCCCTGCGAGGCGGTGAAGCTCGCCGGATTGAGCAGCGGGAAGGCCGCGAACGCCTCCTGGAGATCGATGGCGTAGGCCGTGTCGCCGCCGTTGTTCTTGGCGGTGATGGTGTAGGTCACCGAGCTCCCCACCAGGACCGTGGGACTGCTGACGGTCATGCTCACCGCGACGTCGGCCGAGTGCGGCGCCATGACGCAAACCGTCGACTGGTTGTTGCCCGGCGTCGGGTCGAGCGGCGTGACCGCCGTGATCTGCGCGAGATTGCAGACCTGATCGGTGGTTGACACGATGGCCGTGATGTGCAGCGTGGCGCTGGCGCTCACCGCGAGCGAGCCGACGGTCCAGGGTCCGAGAATCGGGTCGTAGGAACCGCCGGAGTCGTCGGAGACGTAGGTCAGGCCGGCGGGCAGCAGATCGGTCACCTGGATGCCCGTAGCCGCGCTGGGGCCGTTGTTGGTCACCGTGAGGGTGAAGACGACGTTCTGACCGAGGACCGGATTGGCCGGCGCCACCGACTTGGTGATCGCCAGATCGGTGGTCGGCGTGCCCTGGAGGGCGATCGTCTGCGCGGTCAGGCCGGCCTTGTTGTGGTGGTGAATCAAGAGGGCGCCGAGCGAGCCGTTGGTCGTCATGTTGGCGGTGTTCCAGGTCACCGGCAGCGAGGCTCCGTTGAGATCCTGAACCAGGTTGGCGCCGCCGAAGTTCAGCCCCTGCGCCGCGAAGTCATAGGTGTAGGGCCCGTTCGCCTCGTCGTAGTCGAAGCCGTCGAGCTCCTTGCAGAGTGGCGCGAAACCGGGGCAGGTGACGATCTTGTACCTGAACGTCGTCCCGGTGATGCCGAGCGAGGCGGGGGTGGCCGCCAGGAACATCACATTGTTGTTGAACAGCGCCGAGTCGAACCCGGCGGGGCTCAGCCGGTTGACGAACGTGGACGTCGAGACGCCGTTGGTCGCGATGTTGAAGATGAAGGTGATGAAGGAGTCCTGCCCGGTGGCGGCGGCATTGCCGAACAGGAGCTGCGCGGCGCGGCCCGGATCCTCGTTGTACAGGACGCGGTCCCAGACTCCATCCGAGTTGTTGTCGATGTAGATGTTGAACTGGGTGGCCGTGGGGCTCGTCCAGTTTCCCCAGGTCGAGACGCCGAACATGAGAAGGTTCGAGGTCGAGGAGTAGGCCACACCGCCGTATTGAATGTCGGCCTCCGGCGGCGCGATGCTCTCGTCCTGCGGGCTCACCACCTGCAACTCGAACGGGGTGACGAGAGAGACCTCGTTGGTTGGGAAGGTGCCCGTGCAGACCGGGCCGGCGCCGAGAGTGCCGGTGCAGACGTCCGAACCGGTGAGCGGGATGGTGGTCGAACCGGTGGGATTGCCGCCGGTCGGAATGGTCGCCGGAGCGGCCATGGTGGAGGCCGGCCGGCTGGTCAGGTACAGGGGCAGCCGGAGCTTGGGATTGCCGCTCTGGCTGAGCACCAGGTAGCCGGCTTCCTCCGTCAGCCAGTTACGGGCGAGGGAACCGAGGCTGGTCAGGGGCGCCGGAGCGGCCTGCGTCGGTGCGACGCTCGCTTCGCGCGTGTGGTTCATCAACGACCCGGTGGCGTCCATCTGGACGTCGATCAGCAGGGAATCTCCGGCCGGGATGGTGACCGTGCTGCCGCCGGGGAGGGAGAAGGCGATGCCCGGCGCGTCGACCAGGGTGGAGATCGAGAGGTCGTAGGTCGCCGCGGCCGTGCCGGTGTTGATCAGCCTGACCTTCTTGACCTCGGTGGCCGTCCCGACCACCTGGGTCGACTCGAACGAAACGCTCACCGCACCGGCGTGGTCGTCGTTGAGAGCGACCACTGACGCCGTCGCGGAATCGGAGGGATCGACACGGCCGGCGCCGATGCGGCCGGGGCCGTAGGTGGGGGCTGCGCCGTTCGCGCCCAGCGTCACATTGTGCAGCGCGCCGTTCATCGCCAGCGCCTTGAGCTGCTCGACCGACCAGTCCGGGTGCTCCTGGCGCAGCAGCGCCATGACACCGGCCATGTGCGGGCTTGCCATGGAGGTGCCCGAAATGGTCAGCGACAGGTTGCCGGGAATGGTGACGCCGTTCGGCGTCGTGGGATCGCGCAGGCACGTGCTGTTGCAGAACCCGGTCTGCGTCGAGGTGATGTTGAGGCCCGGCGCCGAGATGTCGGGCTTCAGCAGTATCGGCGTGGGGCCGAACAGCGGTCCTCGGGAGCTGAAGCTCGCCAGGGTATCGGCCGCCGTCGCCGCGCCCAGGGTGGCGTTGACGCCAGGGAGCTGCGCGACGATCGTGTTGCGGTCCGCCTGGGAAATCATCACCGTCGGAACCGTGACCGGGGTGGTCCCCGTAGCGCCCATCGCGATGAGGTTCGGATCGCCGGGGATGTTGTTGGCGATGATGATGCCGATCGCTCCTGCCGCCTGCGCGTTGTTGGCCTTGACCTGGAAACCGCAGGTGCCGCGGTCGACGAGGGCGATGTTGCCGGCGACGGCGGCGGCGTTGGTGAGCGCCGAGCAACCGTCCGTGGTCAGCGGCCCGGCGCCATCGGCCGGATCGAGCGCCAGGACGATGGCGGCGGTCTGTCCAGTGGGGCCGGGGGCCGGCGTCGGCGCGAAGCTGTTGGTGGCCGAAGCGGCGTAGTTGCCGGCGATGGCGGGCGGCGAGTTCACCGTCAGCACCGCACCGGGCTGGCCGGAGTCGACGCTCGCCGCGGTCGCAATGGCGCGCGTCGAGTTGCCCGGGCTGCCGGCGATGAAGTACGTGTCGCCGGCGTTGCCGGTCGAGCACACCACGATGACTCCGGCGGCAGCCGCGTTGTCGGACGCCGCGGCGCTGGTGTTGTCCTCACGGCCGAAGTCCGAGCCGAGCGACATGTTGATCACGTCCAGGTGGTCGGACAGGTCGTTGTCGCCGTTCGGGTCCATGGCCCAGTCGATGCCGGCGACCGTCAAACCGGTGCCGCCCGTGCAGCCGAAGACGCGGATCGCGTAGAGCGAGGCGCCGGGTGCGACGCCCGGACCGATGCGCAACGACGCGAAGGGAGCGCTGTTGTCGTACGGGCCGGTATACGTCGTGCCGTCCGCCTTGACGCCGAGGCCCGCCGCCGTGCCGGCGACGTGAGAGCCGTGGCCGTTGCAGTCCATCGGGTCGGGATCGGGCACCGGCGTGTTGCTGCCGTTGTAGGCGTCGCCCGCGAGGTCCGTACCGCCGACCACCTTCGCGGTAGGGAAATAGCCGTCCGCGTTGGTGGTCCGGTCGTTGGCCGTATAGTCGGCGGCGAGGCCCAGGCCCCCGAAGTTCGAATGCAGGTAGTCGATGCCGGTATCGATGATGCCGATCCGGATGCCGGTGCCGGTCAGGCTGTTCGGCAGTCCGAGCGTATTGCCCCAGAGGTTGGGAGCGCCAATGAAAGGCACGCTGGTGGAGTTCGTAGGCTGCTCGATCTCGAGCATGTGCACCGCGCGAACGCCGGGCATGCGGCGCAGGGCGGCGAGGTCCGACCTGTCCACCTGGAGCGCGATGCCGTTGTAGGCTTTTTGTACCTGATAGAGCATCACCGGGTTGTTCACAGCCCCGAGAGCCGCCTTGAAGCGCTCCTGGACCGGAACGATCTTGTTGATCTGGTTGCGCGCCGCGCTGACCGCAGCGGCCTTCGCGTCCGCCTGGGTCCGGTGCTCCGCGATCGACTGGCGGAGGGTGTCGCCGTAGACCCGGGCCGCGGGCACGTCACCGAACTCGACGAGAACCTGGATCCGGCTATCCTGATGCCCGGCGACCACCGGGATCTCGTCTCCTTGCTGGGCACGCAACGCGGCCCCCGGAAACACCAGCGTCATTGCAAGCGACAAGACCGCCAACCCTGCGAGCCGGCGCTCACCGGCCCTCGAAAGCATCGACATGAGGCTCCTCCTTCGTGAAGTCATCCGACTTCGATCATCGAGAGCAAGGGACCCAGAGCTAGAGGCTGTACTTCCTGGGAAGGAAATGGGCCTGCAGCAATCAGGCTATGAATGGCCGCAATCCTACTCGATCCAGGGGGCAAGTCAAGGGCATTCTTGGGCGCAAGCCGAGCGAAAAGGCCAGCCCAACGAACGGCGTGGACCTATGGCGGAGCGCGCGAGGCGCCTCAGCCGGCACCTCGTCCGAACCACGCCAGGACTTGCTCCTTGTCGTGGTAAAGGTACCAGAAGAGGATTCGCCTTGTTCGAGTCTCCAGGTCCTTGCTGGGTGAGCGACCGAAGCGTTTTACCGCGATCGTCATCCATCGCATCATTACCAACTCGTGCTCAAGGTTTATCAGGCGTTCGCCACCCCCGAGCCGCACCTTCCTCCGTCTGATCTCTCACCTCCGTCATGATTCGAATGAGCGGCTTCATGCAGTCATTGACCGCGCACTCCAGGGAACCGCGGACGTCCGTCACCAAGCGGTACGGCCGCAACCCCTCCAACTCGATGTCTTCATCCGGGCTGACAGGGAGTCTCTTGCCCATGTCCTCCATCAATTGAGTGATGGCCTCTATGAGCGGGACGAACAGTCCGGTCACCATTTGGACAGTGCCAACTTCAAGGTTTTGCGTGGTCATGGTTGAAAACCCTTCTGATCGCTGTCTAGGAACAGATACTCTTCGCGTCGATGAGCTCGATCAGGCGGCACGACTCAGGCAAGTCCCTCTCCAGAAACTGCCAGGCGCTTGGCTCTCTTGCGGCATTCACCACGAATGGAGCCACTAAAGAAAAGAGCTCGCCGGCCAATCCGTCCCAAGCCAAACCACCCAGCCAGGAGAGCATCTCGTTCATCTCCTCGCTTTCCAGCTCGTTGAACACGATTATGCAGGCGAGGATCGCGGCGCTTTCCCGAGCGTGTTTCGAGCTGAGCTCAGAATCCTCGATCGGCTCGATTTCCGTCCTTGGGCCAAACCCGGACGTGGCCGCGCGATTGAAGCTCAAGGCCTCGTAGCACTCCTTCTCGACTCCAAGCAGGTAACCAATGAGGAGAATGCCGAGAGCGCCCAGGGTGGGCCCGTCCTTTTCCGTCTGAAACCTATCTGCCGCGGCTTTGACGATCGATCGCACAACGGTTGCTTGTTTCTCGGCCAGCTCCTTGAACCTGTTACGCATAGGTCTATCGCGGGCCGCGCGGCACCCGGTCTCCCAAACCCCCGAGCCGGCGGGTCACTTGAAGACACTCCGGGCAGCGTGCCAGCAGGTGGCGGACGATCGCGCGGGCCTCGTCCCGGCTGGACTCGGCTCCCATGAAGCGCTGAAGCTCGGCGGTCTCGAAATGTTCCTGAGGCTCGGAACGTTTCTCGGAGGCAATACTTTCCATTAGGATTGACGCGTCCATAGAGGAAGCGTAAGGGTTGGTCCCGCCGGGCATGCACGAGCAGGTCCAATTTGATTCCTCCATGAGGAAAAAGTTCCTTATCCGGAGTTGTCCTGAAAAGAGTCTCTGCGGAAACGTTACTCAGAGAAGGAGGTTGCGGTGGCATGACAATCGTAGACAAGATCCCCTCGGCCCTGGGACTGGCGCTGAGCTGGCTGCGCAACGCCCGCGGTTGGTCCAAGATGCGGCTGACCCTCGCCCTGGGAATCAAGGACGACTCCCTTCTTTCGCGCTACGAGCGGGGGGACGCGCTCTCCCGCGAGAACTTGGAATCCGTCCTCGCGCCCCTCGACTATCCGCCCGAGGCGGTGGACGTGCTGGAGTTCGCTTATCGCCTGATCTTCCCCGATCTGCCGGAAGAAGCGGCTTCCTCCCTGGCGCCCACTCCCGAGGAGCGACGAAGGATCATCCGCGCCGCCCTTGCCACGGGATTGACCGCCTCGGAGGTGACCTATGCCGAGCTGTATCGCCGGAAACGGCAGGAGAAGTTAGAGGCAGCGCGCCGCGAGGCCCAGGCGGCCTGGGAGCGGCTGAAGGCGGCCACCCACCAGGAGCAGCGCGAGCTGATCGCGACGTTTCCGGAATATTGCACTGTGGCCCTGGTGGCGCGGGTGTGCGAGGAGAGCGAGCGGGCCGCGGCCCATAGAGTCGAGATCGCAATGGAGCGGGCGGAGCTGGCCCTCGACATCGCCAAAAGGTTGCCAAGCGAGGCGAGCCTGCAAGCCCTGGGTGTCTGCTGGGGAC
>DATIOS010000543.1:0-3198 GCA_035472915.1 Thermoanaerobaculia bacterium | reverse complement strand
GGTCGAAGATACGCCGGTGCGGACGGCGATCGTCGAGTCCCGTGATATTTTCGGCACGCTCGTCGCAACATCGCTGATAGACTTGCTCGATGACGGGGCGCCGGGTAGCTCGAGCCGAGCCGAATTCCCCAGGGGGATCAGGACCAGGCCTTCACGGGTGGCCTGGACCGGATCTTCCTGACCAACGGCCGCGGCGAGTGATCCGTATAAGAAGAGGAGACAGAAAAATCCCCTCAAGCGTCGAACAGACGATCCGCGCACGTGGAGTATCCTACCGCAGTTCCCGGACCCGCCGTCCGGGACGAGAGGATCACGCTTGCTTCGACGAATCCTGAATCGCCACCCTTTCTTAGCCCTGGTCTCTGTGCTGTGCGTGCTCGCCTTGGGCGTCCTGCCCGTGGCCTGCCGCCGGGGGCCGCCGGCGCATCAGGGTCCCATCGTGCTCATCACCATCGATGCCCTGCGGGCCGACATGGTGGGCGCTCTGGGGGGGCCGCCCAAGGTGATGCCGGCCCTGAGCGCGCTGGCCAAGCAGGCGGACTACGCCGGCCGCGCCATCTCGCCGTCGAGCTGGACTGTCCCGTCGATGGCGGCGCTCTTCACCGGCTTCCAGCCCTGGCGGGCGCAGAGCTGGGCCAATGACCGCGCCGTGCTGGACGATCGCTTCGTCACCCTTCCCGAATCGCTCAAGAAGGTGGGCTACCGGACGATGGCCTTCCGCTCCAACCACTGGCTGGAGGCCCAGTTCGGCTACTCCCAGGGGTTCGATCTCTTCCAGTACTTGAAGGAAGGGAAGCGGGCGGTGG
Source organism: Thermoanaerobaculia bacterium (assembly GCA_035472915.1). Classification (GTDB taxonomy): domain Bacteria; phylum Acidobacteriota; class Thermoanaerobaculia; order Multivoradales; family UBA5704; genus DATARR01. Next base: position 2,392 of record DATIOS010000543.1, on the reverse strand, counting down.
CCAGCCTCGAGCAGCTCAAGGGAGGCCGCGAATTCGTTTGGATTCATATCCTGCCGCCGCACGCTCCCTACGTGCGGCGCGATCCTCTGCTCGACCGGCTCGACGAGATTCCTCCCGACATGCCGCACCAGCTCAAGCCGCTGGACCTGGAGCCCTATGCCGATCCGGCCGTGCCCCTGCCGGCGGACAAGGAGCGGCTTTTCCGGGCCATGTACAAGCTCAACGCCGCCTTTGCCGACACGATGCTGAATCGCATGCTGGAGGCCTTGAAGCGCAGCGGCCAGTGGGACAAGACGCTCCTCGTCGTCACCGCCGACCATGGCGAGGAGTTCAAGGAGAGCGGCCAGATCGCCCACGGCGGCAATCTTGGCCACGTGCTGGTGGAGGTGCCGCTGGTCATCAAGCTGCCCAAGGGCTTCCAGCGCAAGCTCGCCATTCAGCCCGGCCGCCGGGTAGCCACCATCCGGGTGAGCCCGACGCTCATCACCGCCGCCGGCGGCACCCCCGAGCCGGGTGCCGCTCCCAGCTTCTTCGAGCCGTTCGACAAGGGCGCCCTCTCCGAGCTCTACCTGGGCAACGCCGTCAATCGCTTCTCCCTGGTGGATGGCGACCTCCAACTGCTCTGGGAGAGTCACTTCGGCAAGCCGGAGCCGGACTACTTCCGCGCTCGCTACGCGGGGATCGGCGGCCAGCCGCAGCCGCCCCTGACCGAGCCCGCCGACGCCATCTTCGGCCGTCTGCAAAAAGAATTTGCCTCGGCCCTGCCGCTGACCGGCTTGGCCGCCGAGCCGCCCCAGCTCTCACTCTGGCGCTGGACGCCGCAGGGCACGGTCAAGGTGGAGGACCCGCCAACGGTCCAGCGCCTCGCCCGCCAGCTCAAGAACGCCTGGCTGGCCGCGAATGGCAACGAGATCGCCCCAGGCAGCTCCGTCGGCAAGCAGCCCAAGCTCACACCGAAGCAGGAGGAAGATCTACGGTCCCTGGGTTATGTGGCGGGGGGGAAACGGTAGTCAGTCCGATCGCCACCGCCAGGAAGACCGCGTTCATCGTCGCCACCGTCCACGCAAACTCCACCGCCGAGGATCGGAACAGGGCCAGCGCCGCCGCCTCCAATGGGATCAGGATGGGCAAGGCCGCCCAGAATCTCAATCGGCCCGTGGACAGACGGTAGAGCAACAGGGCATTGCTGAACGACATGAGGACCATGGCGATCCCCAAGGGGAGCACGAGCTCCCCTGCGCCCTGGTAGCTCTTGCCTCCCATTCCCCGCACGAGGAACTCCGGAATCAGGGCGAAGGCGATGAGGACCGGGGTGACGCAGGCGGCAAGAATGCCCAGTGTGCCGGCGAGAAGCCGCCGGGAGCCGCCGTCCCGCCTCTCCGCGGCTTCCGCGGAGAGCGGGAACATGGCCTTGGTCACCGGTGCCGTGCCGAGCAGGACCGACTTGCCCAGAAACGAGGCCACGGCGTAGCCGCCTGCCACGGCGTCCGGGAAGAAGGCGCGGGCCAGCAGCACGTCCAGGCTGTAGAAACCCATCACCGTCGCCGTCACCACGAATACCGGCAGACTGTATTGATAGAGGTCCGGTGCTGCCGCTCGCGAGGCGGGGGTCCGGTAGATGTCCCGAAGGGGGAGCCGGGAGAGGGCGAACGCGACGCAGAATCCCAGGCTCACTCCCGCCACGGCGCCATACTCCCTGGCACCGAGCCAGACCAGGCCGACGCCGGCGATGAGCTTGGCAAGCACCTCCCAGATCATGCTCTCGCCGAGCGCCCGGAACCGCTTCCACCCCTGGAGCGCGCCGCGGTGAATGGGTAGCAGCCCGACGCCGACCATTGACACCGAAAAGAGGGCCATCAGCAAATAGGGAATGCGCAGCCAGGCTCCCAGGGGGACCGCCGCAACGAGGAAGGCAATCGTCATCGCCAGCGTCGCCCGGCCCCCCTTGCTCAGGGCTCGGCGGAGGAGGTCGTGCAACCGGCCGGGGTCCGGTTCGCGAGAAGCGTAACGCGCGAGGATCGTCTGCACCGACTCGGCGAAGACGTTCAACACGTAGAGAATGGCAAGCAGGGCGGCGAGCGCGCCATAACCCGCGGGGCCCAGCATGCGCGCCATGGCGATGTGAAAGGCGAAGTGCAATGCATTGGCGACATTGAGCGTCACCAGCAGTAGAACGCTCCCGCCGAGCAGCCCCGTCGATTTCTTCAACGGTTCGCCGAAGCCGGCGCCGGGCGCCAGCGGTAAATCGTGAGACGGAAGCTTTCCGGTGGGTCCTCTGGAGCGGCGGCGATGTCGACCTCGCCCTCCCCCGCGGCCAGCTCAAACCGCGGACTGGTGAGGAAGAACCGGTTGCGGTGCCGGCCGGTATCGCCGAGGCGGATCGTCCGCTTGC
>DATIOS010000542.1:0-4062 GCA_035472915.1 Thermoanaerobaculia bacterium | reverse complement strand
CCCATCTTCTGATCGCCGAAACGATCCATGAGATAGCGGCACGGTTCCAGTACTCCTCAGGAACGAAAACGTCGATCTCACCCTGCCGATCGCAGACCATCTTGAGGGCGACGGACTGCACGCGGCCGGCGGAGAGCCCCTGCTTGACCTTCTCCCAGAGGAGAGGTGACAGACGGAAGCCCATCATGCGGTCGAGAACGCGACGCGCCTGCTGGGCGTCCACTTTCTGGAGGTCGATGATGCCCGGATGCTCCAGGGCCTTGAGGACGGCGCCCTTGGTGATCTCGTTGAAGGTCACCCGGTGCACATCCTTGGGATCCTTGCTCAGCACCTCGGCGATGTGCCAGGCGATGGCCTCTCCCTCGCGGTCCGGGTCGGGGGCGAGATAGACGGTCTCCGCCTCCTTGGCCGCCTGTCGCAGCCGCTTCACCACGTCCTTCTTGGCCGCAAGGACCTCGTAGCGGGGCTCGTAGTCGGGACCGATCCCCATGTCCTTCTTGATCAGGTCGCGGATGTGCCCGACCGAGGCCTCGACGGCGTAGTTGCGACCGAGAAACTTCTTCAGGGTCTTGGTCTTGGCGGGGCTTTCGACGATCAGTAGATTCTTGGCCATAGCGGGACTCTCAAACGCCGGGAGGCGCCGACATTATTTCTGGACTGGACTTGAGCGCGGCCCGGAGCAGGGCGGGGACACTACCACCGGAGATCGTCCGCCGCAAGGCTCGGGGGAGGGCGTCACCGACCGAAAATCGACCCCGGCAGCCGCTTGACCCAGCCTTCCAGCTCCAACTCCAGCAGCGCGGCGAGGACGCGGTCGATCGGAATGTCGAGGCGGACAGCGATCTCCTCGGCGCCACGGGTGGCGCCCCTGGGGATCTCGGCGAGGACCTGGCCGGGGAAGCCGGGCGGCGCCTCGGGTCCCGGGTCGGGAACCAAAGGTGCCGGCAACTCGGGCATGGCGAGTCGTACCGCCGAGCGGGGAAGGCTTGGGAGGAGCACCTCCAGCAGGTCGGCGGGATGTTGGGCCAGGCTCGCGCCGTCGCGGATGAGGGCGTTGGCGCCCAGCGAGCTCTCGTCGAAAATCCTGCCGGGCACGGCCCAGACGTCCCGGCCCAGGTCGAGGGCGTGGCGGGCGGTGATCAGCGAGCCGGAGCGATGGGCGGCCTGGACCACCAGGGTGGCGGCGGCGAGGGCGGCGATCGACCGGTTGCGCAGGGGGAAGTGCCAGGCGCGGGGAATGAGGTCGCACGGAAATTCAGAGAGCACCGCTCCGCGCTCGGCGATCTCGGCGGCCAGCTTGGCGTGACCTTTGGGATAGTCGACCGCCAGGCCGCAGCCCAGGACGGCGATCGTCTGGCCTGACGGCGCCGCCAGAGCGCTGCGGTGCGCCGCCGCGTCGATGCCGCGAGCGAAACCGGAAACTATGACGATCCCGGCGGCGGCCAGGGAGCGGGCAAAGAGCTCGGCTGCCTCCCGTCCGTAGGCATCCGCCCGGCGCGAGCCGACGATGGCCACGGCGGGACCTTCAGGCACCTCCCCGCGCACGGTGATCACGGGCGGCGGGGGCGAGAGTTGGAGGAGACCGGCCGGGTAGCCGGAGTCCTCCTGGGTCAGGATGCGGCCGTTCAGCTTCTCCACCGCCGCAGTCTCGCGGGCGGCGAGCTCGCGGGCTCGCTCGCGCAGAGCCAGGGCCTTGACGTACTGGGCCTTGGGTACCCCAAGCTCGGCGGCCAGCGCCTCGGAATCACCGCCGGCATCGCCGGCATTGAACCAGCGGTCCAGCTCCTGGGACAAACGGTACACGGCCGGGCGGGAGATCTCGGTTGCAGCGTTGAGGGCGATCAGCAGCTCACGTCGGGATGGGGTGGTCATGGGCTCGGCAATCCTCCTTTTCGTTTTCACCCCTATAAAGAACGGAAAAAACGTCTCCCATCGCTCATCTCCTCGACAAAAGAGGGGTGAGAACGGCGCCGGGCTGGCGCGAGGTTGGGTCAGAAAAGGGGACGGGGGCCTGAGCGGGCGCTGCAAAGCGGCACGCCCGAAACCTCGGGCATGCGTTGTGTATACTAGCCCCCTCGGAAAATACGGGCGATGACGACGTCCTCCCCACTCACCTACCCGGGCCGCAAGGCACCGGAGCCCATGCTGAGGTCACACTCCATGCGTTTGCGCTCCGCCATCCTCTGCCTCTTCACCGTGCTCTCGCTCCTGGCCGCTGTCGGCACCTATGGCAAGCCGAACCAGGCCTCCTCCCAGCTCGCTTTCGGCGTCGACATGGCCAGGCGCGGACTGTGGAAGGAAGCCCTCTTCCGCTTTCAGCAAGCCGAGAAGCTCGAGCCCGAGAATCCCCGCATCCAGAGCAATCTGGGGGTGGCGGCCGAGGCCGCGGGCCAGTTCGACAAGGCCCTCGAGTACTACCAGAAAGCCCTGCGCCTGGCGCCGAACGACAAGGGAATCCGCACCAACTACACCCGCTTTGTGGAGTTCTACCAGGGCTTCAAGGGCAAGAAGGACGCCAAGAAGGGGAGCTTGACGATGCCGGCGCCGAGTGCGACGCCGCCTCCTGCCGGCACCCCGGCCGCAACTCCCGAACCGACCCCTCCGCCCGCGAATCCGGCTCCGAAGCCGTCCGCCCCTGAGGACACTCCGCCCCCAGCCGCGGACAACCGGCCGTCCCGCTAGGCCTGCTCAAGGAGGAATGAAAGAGATGAAACATCGCTCGCTCGTGCTCGCAACCCTCCTCTCGCTGGCTGCCTTGCCGGCCCTGGCCGGCTCGGTCGAGGTCAAGCTGAAGCTGCCGCAGCGCGCGCGGCTCGACCTTCAGGGGCGCAAGTCCCTCGCCGTAACACCTTTCGTCGTGGTCAAGCAGGAGGGCGCGCAGAAGATCAAAGGGCGGGACATCGACGTGCAGAAGGAGTTCGACCGCTATCTCCTCAAAGTCCTGCGGCGGGAGACGCAGCTCAAGATCGTCGAGCCCGGGCCGGTCGACTTCCCGACCTATGACCTGGCGCAGCTCGCCAAGCAGACCGACTTCTGGCGCGCCCTGGGTGAGCGGGCGCAGGTCGACCTCATCCTTGCCGGCGCCCTCGACTTCGACATCCAAGACCGCTCCGGCTACCGCACGGAGGAGTACGTCTCACCGTTCAACGGCCGTACCTATCTGCGGCAGGTCCTGGTCGAGCAGACCGGTTTCCAGTACGACATCCTGATGCAGGTCTACGACGGCAAGACCGGCGCCCTGCTGTATACGGACAACTTCAAGGACTTCCAGAGCTTCGAGGGCGAGAACACGGATCCGCTGGCCGGCATGTTCGAGAACCTGCGGTCGCTGGAGGATCGCATCGTCAACGTGTTCACCCAAAAAGAGGTCGAAGCCAGCCGTATCCTGTTCACCCAATAGGGGAGAAAAGGAGATCTCGTTGAGTCGCTCTATGCATCGTCTGTTCGTTTCGGGGCTGTTCACCACCGGTTTGCTGCTTGCCTTCGCGCCCCTATACTCTCAGGACTACGGGGGCGGCGCCCTGATCGCGGGCTCCGGGTTCAGCAAGAACAAGATCCAGTACCGCGACTTCAAGTGGGAGATCTACCACTCGCCGCACTTCAATCTCTACTACTACCAGCAGGAGAAGCCGCAGCTTCAGAAGGTGGTCTCCTTCGCGGAGAGCGCCTACGACAAGCTGTCGCGGGAGTTCAACTTCCAGATCAAGGATCCGGTGCCGCTGATCTTCTACTCCACCCACTCGGCGTTCGAGCAGAACAACGTCCTCCTCAACTTCATCCCCGAGGGGGTGGGCGCCTTCGCCAGCCCGGCCCGCTACCGGATGGTGCTGCCCATCGACGTGCCGGATCCGGAGCTGATGCAGCTCATCAGCCACGAGCTGACCCACATCTTCCAGTACTACATGCTCTTCCAGGGCAGCCTGACCAAGGGCTTCACCAACAAGTACCAGTACCTGGTGGCGCAGGAGCTGGCCCTCGGCCGCAAGACCGGGCGCGACCTCTCCTTCTCCCCGGACGGCAACACCATCGCCGTCTTCGCCCATCGCGAGCGCGGCCGCAGCC
>DATIOS010000541.1:0-4555 GCA_035472915.1 Thermoanaerobaculia bacterium | reverse complement strand
GCAACTTCAAGAATGCCCTGACTCTTTGGTCTCGGGACTCGGCTGCAGCCGCTGCTCCCACGACTGCAGCTGCTGCTCCCGAGATGGCGACGACTGCTCCCGCGACTTCAGCCACTGCTCCCGAGATGGCGACGACTACTCTCGCGACTGTGGCGGCTGCTCTCGCAACTGCGGCGACTGCTCCAGCGGCTGCAGCCACTGCTCTCGCGCCGACAGCCGCTGCTCCCGAAATGGCGACGGCTGCTCTCGCGACTGCAACAATTGCTCCCGCGGCTGCGGCCACCGCTCTCGCGACTGCGATGGCTCCTCTCGCGGCTGCAGCCGCTGCTCTTGCGGCAGCGACGACTGCTCTCGCGGCTGGGCCTCAGCCTCCCTCCCTTTCGAACCGCAGCTCCGGATCGTGCTGCGCCCGTTCCAGGAACTTCACCACCCGCCGCGTCAGCTCCACCGTGGCGGTCTCCTGCTTCGCTGCGTCGCAGAAGAGCCGCAGCGCCGCCAGGGCCTCCCTCTCCACCTGCTGTGCCCGGAAGATCGTCAGCATCTCCTCGGCGAGGATGCGGACCTCCGCGGTGCGGCCCTGCTCCAGAAGGACCAGGGCCAGCTCCAGGCTCACCAGCGCGTAATTCACGGTGAGCTCGCGCCGTTCGAACACCTGCCTTGCCTGTTGGAAGGCCGTCTCCGCTGCCGCAGTCCGGCCGAGACCGGCGGCGACTTGCCCTTCCAACCAGACCAGGCGAGCCAAATCCAATTCCCCTCCCAACCGCTCGGCCAGCTCCCGAACTTCGCTCAATTTCTGCTCTGCTTCTTCGAAGCGTTCGAGACTACAGAGGGCGGCCAGGAGATTGAATCGGAGGCCAAAGGCGCTTCGCGGCTGGCGGCTGGGATCGATCAGAGGGGTAGCCTCTATCAGTGCTGCAACGGAGGCGACCGGATCGCCAAGGGTCTCATGGATTCGCGCTTTGGTGAGGAGGATCTCTCCTTTTAGCTCCCCTTTCTGATCGAGGTCCAAAGCCTCTTTGATCCGCTTCAGGGCCTCTGTGAACCGGCGCTGTGACCTGCGGAGGGACGCTTCGATCCAAGGGAGCCAAGCCTCGTTCAGGAGACCCGAGTCTTCGCCGGCGCCCGCCTCCCACAGTTTTCTGGCGCGGGCGAGCGCCTCGTCGGCACCCGGCAGGTCGTTGCAGACATGGCGGCCATTTCCCACGTGCGCCCAGGCATAGCTTTTTAGTCGAGAGCAAAAGAGAGCTTCCCCTGGGACCAGCTCGGCGATGAGCAGCGCCAACTCGGCGAGCTCCAGCGCCTCTTTGGGGTGGTTCGGCGCCGCATGGATGCTCTCCCGCGCCACCCGCTCGCACAGCGCCCAGGTGCGATACTCGGCCAGCTCTTCTACCAGCATGCGGCGCTCGGCGGCGGTGCAGGTTTCTAGGTGTGCCCAGAGCGCCGCCGCCGCCAGACGGTCCTCGCTCGCCGGGAGGGCGATGCCGGCCGGTCGCGCGGCCCGGACAGGCTCGAGGATCAAGTCCACCGCCTGCCGGACCAGGGCGACGAGCTCGACGAAGAACCCTTCCGCGAAGGCACGATCGGCACGCGATTTTCCCCGCACCACGGCTCGGAACGAGCGGATCACCCAGAGCAGAAGATCGAGCAGGTAGAGGGGGAATCCGGCTGCGATCGCGGCCTTCTCAAGCACGTTTCGCGGCGTGGGCCGCTCGCCTCGTTCATAAAACCCGTATTGGCCCGGGGCGATGTCGGCCGCACGGGCGAAGTCTCCCTTCTCCAGGAGGAGTGAGCTCCGGAACAGCACCAGCGCCAGCCTCGATTCAGGGTCGTTCTTGTCCGGGTCGACCATCTCATCCTCCTTTGCAGTGTTGCAGCAACGCTCCACTGGATGGTTTCTCCACCCGATTTCCAGGCACCATACCTCCGGGGGAGGTCCGGCTCCGCGGCCATGGGGGCCGCGGGCGAGCCGCCTCCCGGAAAGGAATCGGTTCATGCGAGCAATACGCAGAGCGGCCGTCTTCATCCTCCTCGGGCTCACCCTCGGTATTTCCGGGGCTTGGGCCTCTCCGCCCCAGACGCCGGCGGCAAGTCACGTGGAGAAGGTTTCCACTCCGCAAAACCTCTTCGGCTCCCTGGGTGGCCTCCTCACGAGCCTCTGGCTCAAGACCGGTTGCAGTATGGACCCTTGGGGAGGCTGTGCGCCGGCCACCACACCACCCCTGAAGACCGACACGGGGTGTGGGATGGACCCCTGGGGCCGTTGCACACAGGCCCCAGCACCGGCCCTGAACACTGACACAGGGTGCGGGATTGACCCTTTGGGCCGCTGCGTCCACTAGGCTTGAGAGACCCTGAGGGGCTGAAGCTCTCACCGAGCTTCGACCCCGTTCTCAGGCTCGAACCGCAGCTCGGGATCGTGCTGGGCGCGGTAGAGGAACTTCACGACTCGCCGCGTCAGCTCCACGGTGGCAGCCTCCCGCTTGGCCGCATCGCAGAAGACCCGGAGCGCCGCCAGGGCCTCCCGCTCCACCTCCTGCGCTTGGAAGATCGTCAGCATCTCCTCGGCGAGCGTGCGGACCTCTGCGGTGCGCCCCTGCTCCAGGAGGATCAGAGCCAGTTCCAAGCTCACCAGCGCGTAGTCGAAGGCCAGCCCGTAGTGAAGGAATATTCGCCGCACCTGCTCGAAGGCCGATCGGGCGTCCTCAAGCCGCCCCAGCCCGGCGGCAATTTTCCCCTCCAGCCAAACTACCCGAGTCAAATCGAGGTCCCCGCCCAGTCGCTCGGCCAGCACCCGGACCTCACTCAGATGCAGCGCTGCTTCTGCAAAGTTTTGGAGACTGCAGAGAGCGCTCAAGAGATTGAATCGGAGGCCGAAGGCGTTCCGCGGCTCTCGGGCAGCATCGATCAGGGGGGCTGCTTCGGATAGCGCTGCCACAGCTGCAACCGGATCGCCAAGGGTCTGATGGATGCGCGCTTTAGTGAGAAGGATCTCTCCTCTCAGCTCTCCTTCCTGATCGTGGGCCAGCGCCTCGTCGATTTGTTTCAGGGCCGTCGAAAACCGCCGTTGGGACCGGCGGAGGGATGCTTCGATCCAGGGCAGCCAGGCTGCGCTCAGGAAACCTGGTTCTCCGGCGGTGCCTTCCTCCCAGAGCTTCCTCGCACGGGCGAGCGCCTCGTCGGCTCCAGGCAGATCGTTGCAAACATGGCGGCCATTTCCAACATGCGCCCACGCATAGCTCTGTGTTTGCGCGCGCTGGAGAGCGTCTCCGGGCAGTAGCTCGGCGATGAGCAGCGCCAGCTCGGCCAGCTCGAGCGCTGGTTGAGGCTGGTTCGGCGCCGCGGTGATGCTCTCCCGGGCCACCCGCTCGCACAGCGCCCAGGTGTGGAACTCGAGGCCGCGCTCCACCAGCTTCCTCCGCTCCGCGGGCTTGCGGCGTTTCAACCGGTTCCAAAGCTCCTCGGCGTGTTGCCGGGCCTTCAGCGCCTCGCCCTCCACGGTCAGCAGCGTGAGAGTGGAGCGGGTGAAGCCTCTCGCCAGCTTGCCAGCTTGCGCGGCGATGGCCTCCACCCGGTTCTGCGCCTCCGAGGCCTGGCCAGCCGTTGGGTGAGGCGCTCTCGCCATGGCGCGGTTGCGGGCCAGAGTCTCGAGCGTCTCGTCGATGGCCGCCGGCGGCAGCCCCATGAAGGCAATGAGCTGCTCCAGCTTGGGGCGGGTGAGGGTCCGCCACCCTCGTTCGAGGTCGTTGAGGACCTTCGGTGAGAGTCCGGCGGCTTCGGCCAACTTGGTCTGGCCCCACCCCTGGCCCAAGCGGAGGAAGGTCAAGACGATGCTCAGGTCCGGCAGGTCCTTCAGGCGCATGGGCTCGGTCTCCTTTTGATGGGTCCTCTCTAAATAACTTGGTTGCCGCTGAGCCTTTTTTCGTGACACCGGAGGAGAACTTTTTGCGACTTGAGGCATTCCTCCACTCACGCGATGCCTCGGCAGCGCTGCATCTGCTGGTTTTCCTCAACTACTTTGTGAAGCGCAGGGCGGGCTCTACGCTCCCAAGAGTGAAAGGGATTGCACCTCACATGAGCTACCGCGAGCACCCCAAGCCTGACGTCCTACAGCGCTTCATGAGCGGCGAAGTGTCGCGAGACGAGGCGCGGGGCATCCTCTGCCATCTGCTCGCCGGCTGCCCGGAGTGCGTGGCTGTGACGCGGCCGCTGTGGGGGCTTGCGGAGCTGAGACACAAGGCTCAGCGTGTCTCCCAGCAGAAAGAAAGCTCTCGGTTGGGAAAAATGGAGGCCACCAGGTGATGGAGGGGGATGCGAGCCTGTCTATCGGTGAAATCGTCGTGCAGGCGCAGCTCCGGATCGTCGTCGCGGTTCTGAAAATGATTCGCGATTTGCTGCAGGGCGCCCTCGCGGCTCTTCCTCCATCAGCCCAGGAAATGGATCCCCAAGCCGACGGCTGGATTCCCGTCTTCTTCTCGCCGGGCCGCATGAAGATGTTCCGCGGGTGGCTCGACGAAGGCTTCGCGCGTGCGGGCCGGAGCGCGTCGACCTTCGACAT
>DATIOS010000540.1:0-8636 GCA_035472915.1 Thermoanaerobaculia bacterium | reverse complement strand
GCCTGATCGAATTGAAACAACTGGATGGTGGCCCACGCGTGCACGGGAGGATTCACGTCGCCGAAGTTCCACTCGTACGCGGGAATCTGCGCGAGCGAAAAACGTGGCCCCGCTAGCGTGAGAGGAAAGGGCTTCGAGCATGGGGCGCGAGTGTATCCGGGGCAAGACCGGTTGGGAAAGGCGCCACCTTCCCCGATTCCTCGCCGGTACACCCCCAATGTAGAGACGCCCGCGGGGTACCCCGTGGGGCGTCTCCGAGGCGGGCAGGACGATCCGTTTTAAAGAACCGTCAGACGGCACGCTGCAAGTTCGACGTCCGGTCCGGAGGGGACAATTCGGGAGGATTCGATTCAGGATGGTCCGATTCAGGACGCGAGACGCCCGTCGAATGTTCGTGAGGATTCGAGGCCCCATCGCCGCCTCGGAGACGCCCCACGGGGTACCCCGTGGGCGTCTCTACATTGGGGGGGAGGCGTTGATCTTAAGGAGGCGGCGATGCCTTTTCGTGCCGTTGCGGCAGAATAGGAGAATGAGAATCTTTGCTTTGTTGAGTTTGGCGGTCTTGCTGATGGCGGCCTCTCCCGCCCAGACTGGCCCCCGCATCGTCGTCCTTGGCACCGTCCAGGACGGCGGCATGCCTCAGATCGGCTGCGATTGCGCCCATTGCTCGGCGGCGCGGAAGAATCCGGCCTTGGCGCGGCACGTGGCGAGCCTGGCGATTTACGTTCCGAAGACGGACCACGTCTATCTGATCGACGCCACGCCGGACCTGCGGGCCCAGATCGAGCAGATCCACACCTTCCATCGCCATCCTGAGGGGAAGGTGGATCGCGCGCCGGTCGATGGGGTGCTGCTCACCCACGCCCACATCGGCCACTACCTGGGCCTCGCTCACTTCGGCTTCGAGAGTCTCAATACGAAGGGCATTCCGACCTGGGTTTCGCCCCGCATGGCGGAGTTCCTCCGCACCAACGGCCCCTGGAGCCAACTCGTCCGCCTGGGAAACATCACCCTCAAGGAGGTTCAGCCCGGCGTATCGTCCGACTTGGAGGACGGCGTGTCCTTCAAGGCGTTCGCGGTGCCTCACCGGGACGAATACACGGACACGTTGGCGTTCCTGATCCGCGGGCCCCACAAAACGCTCCTCTACGTGCCGGACACCGACTCCTGGAAGTCGTGGCCCCGTCCGCTCCCCGAGGTTCTCGCTGCCGAGAAGGTGGATATCGCCCTGTTGGACGCCACCTTCTACTCGCCGGACGAGCTGCCCGACCGCGATGTGTCGAAGATCAAGCATCCGCTGATGACGGACACCATGGACCTCTTGGGGCCACTGCTGAAGGCGGGAAACCTGCAGGTCTACTTCACCCACATGAACCACACGAACCCCGCGCTCGATAGCGGCGGGGCGGCCCGCAAAGCCATCGAGGCACGGGGATTCAAGGTGCTGGCCGAGAGGCAGGAGCTCGACTTGTAGACCTAAACCGCGTGCCTCCGGTGGTGGTGATGATGCCGGTGATGGTGGCGGCGAATCCGAATATGCCGGCGAACGTGGCGGCGATGGTGGCGATGATGATGGACGGTGGTGACCGTGGTTTTCGGCGCCGGGACAGGAGGAGGCGCCGGGAGCCGGGGCGGCGGAGGCAGGGGTGGAGGAGCCGGTTGCTGCGTTCCAGCGGTCCTGTCGACTTGGACTCCCTGAACCGGAGCCATGCCCGCGGAGAGCAGGGCAAAGAGAATGTAGACGTGGGCACGCATCTCAGTACCTCCTGGAAAGTTGTGCCAGATCTCCATAAGATCGAGGCAGTCTGTGAGGATAGCAAATTGGGCGCCAGGCGAGGCGTCTGCACGCCGGGTTGGGCGCAGTCTTGGCCGCCTCGACGGTTTTTCCAATCTCGCGACGGTTTTCTCAAACTCCCGGACGTTATTCCTGAGTCCGGGAGCGCGTTCACCCTGTGAAAGGCGTTTTCTCAATGCACTTTGGGATTTTCACAATGCAAAACCCCAATGTGCGGTTGAAAGTCTCCAACCGCATTGAGAAAACGGGGGAGCACATTGTTCAAGGCGTTTCTCCTGGTGAGAAACGCTTCCGCGCATAAGAAAAACGGCTGGAGCGGAGCTCGAAGGCGTTTTCTCCCTGGAAAACACTCCGGCAAGCCGTGAAATCCTCTGGGAGCGTGTTCAAGGAGCTTGAGCAATGCTTGGGCGGCTTCGGTTTAGGTTTTAGCCTTCTTTCCGGACTTCGGCGGCTCTGGAGTTGCTAACGACAGCTACTTTTCAGGAGAGAAGCGCTCGGGCACGTCGGTAAGGTCGTAGAGAGCCCAGCTGTCGCCGAAGCGGACGTACTCGAGGGCTTCGGGCGGGACGGAAACCTCGCAGCGGAGGAGTCTGGAATGCCTTCTCCAGATCGGAACCGCGGTAGACTCAAGCTATGAGCGCCAAAGCCCCAACTGCGACTGTAGCTGCGGAGATTCCTATCCGTCTGTTCGGCGAGATGCGGTCGCTGGTGGACTCGGGCTGGTTCCGGGACCTCGACGAGCTAATCCTGGAGGCACTTCGGCGGTACGTCGAATCTCATCGTGCAGAGCTGATGGAGGACTTCGTCAGAGAAGATGTGAAGTGGGGGTTGCGTGGCGGCGATTGATGCTTTGGCGAGGATCATTTCTGATGCAGGTCCCCTCATTCATCTCGACGAACTAGACTCTCTGGACCTCCTCGCCGATTTTCCCTTGATCGTGGTGCCAAATATGGTTTGGGAGGAGGTGCAGCGACATCGGCCACAGGCGTTGAGCGGAGCTCATTGCCGACTGGAGCACGAAGCCGTTGGGAGACTTGCAGATCCTGAGTTGGAGGCTATGTTCAGCGCGTTTGCTCTCGACGCAGGCGAGAAGGAAGCTCTCGCCTGCCTGAGAAGTCATCCTGGTGCAATCCTGCTGACCGACGATGCCGCCGCTCGGCTAGCGGCCAAGGCGCTCGGATTCCAAGCCCACGGGAGCATTGGAATTCTGCTGCGAGCCATCCGTCGTGGCCAAAGAAGTCGCTCTGAGGTGCTTTCTCTCTTGCGGGAGTTACCCAGGAGGTCGACCCTCCATATTCGCCCCGGCCTTCTACGTGAAATCATCGAAGAGATTGAGGGTTCGAAATCCTAGCCCTTACCCCCGCCAGCAACACCATCTGCCGTTCCTCCTCCCACGCGACCTCGTCTCCAACCCGGATTTCCCCGCCTTCGAGCACTTCGGCGCAGGCGCCACCCCGCCAGTGGGAACGCAGGGCGGCTTGGAGGCCTGGGTGGGCTTCTTCCATGCGCTCGCAGGGGGTGCACTCGGTGAAGATGCGGAGACGGCAGGTGCCGAGGCGGAGGATGCGGCCGCGGGTGCCTTCCAGACGGACGCCCGCGAGGAGGAGGTTGGCGCGGCGGGCGGCGGGGTCGAGGGAAGTCTCGACTCCCAAGTCGGCCAGGGCATCGCGCCAGGCCTCCTCTTCCAGAAGGATCACCTGGCGGCGGCCCCCCTGATTGGCGTTGCCCACCAGGCCCTTGCCGGCCCTCAGATTGGCGGACTCGCTCAAGTCCATGGGGCCGCGCTTGAAGCGCTTGAGCCAGATGGCGCGGACTTCGCCGATATTGTCGGTGCCTCGGAAGTCGCCGGGCGTCATTTCACCGGCGCGGGCGAAGTGAACACCGCGTCCGCGAGCTGCGCCGGCACCGAGATGTCGCCGAGCTCCAGCTTCTTGTCGTCGCCCACGTGGTTGCGGTGCGGGGCCAGCATGATGTTGCCGTACTTCTGCCAGCCTTCCCACTTCCAGACGCTCGCCGGCCCCTCTTTCGGCATGCTCTCCAGGATGAACGCCCAGCGGTCCATCAGGTGGGTCTCGCGGTTGAAGTAGGCCGTGTAATGGTCGCCCGGCGTCAGGCCGACTTTGCCGAAGGAGAGAGCCAGCTTGTCATAGACCTTGCCGTCGATCGTCTCCTCGCCCGCGTATTCGAGGTTCACTCCGGGGTCCTGGAGCTTGTAGGGCATGATCAGCCAGTAGGTGTCGTTCACCCAGGCGCCGTAGCCGTTGTCCAGCATCTCCTTGGCCTTGTCGCCTTCGAGCTTCTGGCCGTCGAGATAGGCCGTTCCCTCTTTGGTGTTGATGTTCTCGAGGATGACGTAGTGCTTCCCCTCCTTGGTGTCGCCCTCCACCCGGTGGCGGCCCGTCCACTTGTCCCACCAGTGGGCGCGGCGGCCGGCGAAGGTCCAGTGGAGGTAGTGGGTGTTGTTCCAAGCCTCTTTGCCGCCCATCGCCTTCAGGGTGGCGTCGGCCACGGACTGGGCCGTAGGCTGGGCGGACCCCGCTTGGGGCGCGAGGGCGAGAGTGGCAATCAAGAGGGAACCAGTGACCGCGGCGCGTCGGAACATGGGGATCTCCTTTCGAGGTCTCTCCAGGACGGAAGGATGGTAATACAAGGGCTTCGGAACCGGGCGACCTTCCGAGCGCCTCCGGAGAGCCTGCCGGCGAGGGACCGGAGTTGCTCATCGGCCCGTAGCCGCCGCGCTCTCCACCGCGGTGAAGACGTACTCGTGCTGCGCGTCACGGAAGGTGAGAGTACGCTTGGCGTCTTTCTCTCCCACGACGAAGGTTAGCCCCTCGAAGCCGGGCACGATCGTCACGAAGGCGGTCGTCCCGTCGTCGTTCTTGCGCGAGGCGACCGGGGTCTTCCACTCGCCGAAGTCGAACCAGGTGTCTTGGTCCCGGTGCGAGACGGCGATCTCGCCGAGCGATGCGTTCGCGTACTTGACCGCCAACCGGTCGGCGGCGGTTTTCTCCGCGGGAATCGTGAGCCGTTTTCGCTCCGCGAGGACCGCGGCCTTCATGTTCTTCGCGGCGGTGGCGACGTTTTCCTCCGCCTCCGGCTTGCCGTCGAACAGGACTTCGACGAGGCGGCGGCGGAACGGGGCGAGCAGGGAGTTACCCTCGTCGCTGTTGGTGAGGATCACCGCGGCGACGTCGTGCTCGGGCAGGTAGTACATGTCGCTCTTGTAGCCGATCATGCTGCCGCCGTGGGACACGATGGGGATGCCCCACCTGCGGTCGACCTCCAGCCCCATGCCGTAGGTCACGTCGTTGCCGATCCGGATCTGCGGTTCGCGGCGGCGCACGACGTTCGCCTCGGATGCCACGCGCTTGCCGTCGAGGACGCCCTTGCCGAGCTCCATGCGCAGATAGCGCATCATGTCGCGCGCGCTGCTCCAGGCGCCGCCGGCGGGCCGCAGCGGCCGGATCGAGTAGTTCGCCTCCATCACGGCCGCCGCGGTGTTGCCGTCGGCGTCCCAGGCGTGGGGCGACGCGTGATTTCCCGCCAGCGCCTTCGCGTAGTCGAACGTCGTCGAGCTCATGCCGAGGGGAGTAAAGATCCTGGCGGCCATCGCGTCGTCGTACGCGGCGCCCAGCTCGCGGTCGGGGGAGATGACGTGCGCGGCGACGAAGCCGCCGGCCGCGGCGAGGAGGTTCGAATACTGGAACATCTCGCCGAACTTGCTCGTCGGCTGGAACGTCCCGAGGAGCGCCATCTCGCTCTTCGGCGTGGCATCTCGGAACTCGAGAATCCACTCGAAGTCCTGCCGCGGCAGGCCGGTGCACGCGCAGACGAGGTGCCGGACCAGCACCTGTTTGGTCGTTTCGGGATCGCCCAGCTTGAAGTCGGGCATGACCTGCACGACCGGCGTGTCCCAGGTCAGCTTGCCCTCGTCGACGAGGGTGGCGAGGAGCAGCGTGGTCATCGACTTGGTGTTGGAGGCGATCATGAACAGCGTGTCCGCGTCGACGGGCGTCGGATCGCCGAGCTGGCGCACGCCGAAGCCGCCTTCGAAGACGATCTTGCCGTCCTGGTACAGGCCGATCGCGGCCCCCGGGACCCCCAGCTCCGCGAGGCTTTTCTCCACGAAGTCCTTCAGCTTCTTCACGCGCTCGACGTCGAGCGGCGCAGCCTTCTTGCCGGCGAACGACTCGCGCTGGTACCCCGGCGGCTGGAGGCGGTCGAGGGCGGCGGCGATCTGGCCTCCACGCTTTTCGGCCACGGCGTCGTCCATGTCGAAGATCATGACCGTGAACGCCTCACCGCGCTTGGCCGCCCGGGCGATCACGGCCCGGTGCTCGTTCGGCGAGACCTCGTAGACGTAGCTCGTGAAGGAGTCCCAGCCTTCGCGGCCCGGCAGGTCCCTTTTCAGCTTGAGCACCCACTTCATGTCCGGCCGCACCGCCTCCCACGCGGTTTTCACCGCCGCGTCGGCGTCCTTCCCGTGTACGTCCACGAGGGCGATCCGCGAGTCGCCCTCGGGCGTCAGGATCACCGCGTTGCCACGGGTCTCGATCCACCAGCCGCCCGGCGCGACGAACGTCGCTCCGTCGGGCGTGGCGCGCGGCGTGTCGGCCGCGAGCTGCTCCCGTGCCGCGGCCTTCGCCGCCGGTGCACTGTTCGCCACGGGAGCTTCGCCGGCCCGGGCCGGAGCGGAAGGGACGAGCACTGAGAGGAGCAGGAGGGAGAGGAGGTTTTTGCGCATGACCTGTATCTTAACCTAGCTCTGGAGGTCGCAGGGCCGGGGAGATGAGGGGGCTTCGGCCATACAATCCCCTCATGAGCGCACACGATTCCGGCCATACCAATCGACTCGCGGGCGAGAGCAGCCCGTATCTTCTGTTGCACCAGCACAACCCGGTGGATTGGTACCCCTGGGGCGAGGAGGCGCTGGAGCGGGCGCGGCGGGAGGACAAGCCGATCTTCCTTTCGGTCGGGTATTCGACGTGCTACTGGTGCCACGTCATGGAGCGGGAGTCATTCTCCAATCCGGCGGTGGCGGAGCAGATGAACCGCGACTTCGTCAACATCAAGCTCGACCGTGAGGAGCGGCCGGATCTCGACGAGATCTACATGGCGGCCACGCAGATCCTCACCGACCAGGGGGGATGGCCCAACTCGGTGTTCCTGACGCCGGCCCTGAAGCCCTTCTATGCCGGCACCTACTTTCCGCCGGACGACCGCTACGGCCGGCCCGGGTTTCCCAAGGTGCTGGCCGATATGGCCGCGGCTTTCCACGACCGCCGCAAGGACGTGGAAGAGCAGGCGGAGGAGATGGCGAAAGCCATGCGCCATCATCTCGAAGAGCGCTCTCAACCAGCGCCCGAGCCGCCCAGCGGCGCCGTGGCCGCGCGGGCGGTGGACGCTCTCGCCCGCCGATTGGACCGGCAGCATGGCGGCTTCGGCGGCGCTCCCAAGTTCCCCACGCCGTCCAACCTCTACCTGCTCCTGGAGCTGGCGGAGGAGCGCCCGGAGGCCGGGGAGATGCTGGCCGCCACGCTGGACGCCATGGCCCGCGGCGGCATCTACGATCAGCTCGGCGGCGGCTTCCATCGCTACGCCACCGATCGCGAATGGAAAATTCCGCACTTCGAAAAGATGCTCTACGACAACGGCTTCCTGCTCGAGCTCTATGCCGAGGAACACGTGCGCACCGGCAATGCCCAGGCGGCTCGCGTGGTGCGCCAGACGGCGGAGTGGATCGAGCGGGAGATGACCTCGCCGGAGGGAGCGTTCTGGAGCGCTATCGACGCCGAGACCCACGGCCACGAGGGTGCCTTCTACGTCTGGACCAAGGAGGAGCTGCTGGCGGCTCTCGGGGACGAGGACTTCACTTTCTTGGCTCCCCTCCTCGGCTTCGCCGGTCCGCCCTTCTTCGAGGGCAGCCACTACGTTCTGCATCTCCCCGAGCCGCTGGAGGCCGCGGCCCAGCGCCGCCGCCTGGCCGTCGACGACCTGCTGCGCGATGTGGACGCCGGCCGGGCGAAGCTTTTCGCCGCCCGCGAACGCCGGGAGAGGCCCTTGACGGACGACAAGATCCTGGCGGACTGGAACGGCATGGTGATCCGCGGCCTGGCCGTGGCAGGCAGGCTGCTCAAGGAGCCATCCTTCGTGGAACGGGCGGCGCGGGCTGCGGACTTCATCCTGCAGACCCTGCGCCCGGAGGGAGGTACATTGCTGCATTCCTGGCGCAACGGCCAGGGGAAGATCGCCGCCTATTTGGGAGACTACGCCTTCTTCGTCCGCGGCCTTCTGGCCCTCCACGAAGCCACAGGGGAGAAGCGCTGGCTCGGCGCTGCGGTGGAGCTCACCCGCGAGCAGAGCCGTCGCCTGCGCGATAAGGCCGGCGGCTATTTCGTGGGCGGTGCGAGCCCCGATGTTCTCTTCCGCAGCAAGGACATTTTCGACGGCGCGACACCGGCCGGCAACGCCATTGCCGTGCTCAACCTCCTCGACCTGGCGGACCGCACGGGCGAGATCACCTGGCGCCGCGAGGCCCGCAAGGCCCTTTGCGCCTTCACGCCCGTGGTGGAAGGCTTCCCCGACGCCGTGCGGATGCTCGCCATAGCCGCCCGGCGCTACCACGAAAAAGGCGGCATCCCCGAGGAAGTGGAAGGCGAGTACGGCGAGGAGCGTGCGGCCCACGAGCGGGAAGCCGGAGCGTCCGGCGTGGCCAAGCTGGAGCACGAAGCGGAGCGGCTGGTGAGGACCCACCTCGATCTGGGTCCCGAGTCCGAAGGCTGGCGCAGGTTCCGTCTCGCCCTGGAGATCGCCGTGGGTTGGCATCTCCAGGCGAATCCCG
>DATIOS010000539.1:0-1987 GCA_035472915.1 Thermoanaerobaculia bacterium | reverse complement strand
AGCGTCGCGAATCGCCTTGCCCTGTGGATCGAGGATCTCGCGACGCGGATAAACCGTCACTCTTGCCTTCACGGTTCTCTAGACCTCCTAGACTTCCAGCCAGGGCGTGGGGTGAAACTGCTCGGTCACCGCCAGCCGCGCGGAGCAGCCCTCCCGGTCCAGCGCCTCGCCGATCGCGGCAGCGGCCAGGGCGGGCAAGTTGTTGGTGCGGGAGAGGTGATAGAGGGCGACCCAGCTCAGCCGGCCTCCCATCAGCTCGGGGAGGCCCTCCGCGGCCTCCCGGTTCGACAGATGGCCGTGGCGGCTGGCCACCCGCTGCTTCAGGCTCCAAGGATACGGGCCGTTGCGCAGCATGTCGAGATCGTGGTTGGTCTCCAGCAGCAGGACGTCAAGGTCGCGCAGCCGTCCCCAGGCGAGGCTGGTGCGGCAGCCGATGTCGGCCACCAGCCCCAGGCGCCGGCCAAAGGCATCCTCCACGACGAAGCCCACCGGCTCGGCGGCGTCGTGCGGGATCAGGAACGGCTCGATGACGAACCCCGCCACCTCCCGCGGCTCTCCCGACCGGATCACCACCGTCGACCGGAACCGGTCTTCCTTCAGCCCCGCCAATTGGCGCGTGCCGGCGGTGGCCAGCACGGGGACCTTGTACCGCCTGGCGAAGGCGTCGGCTCCCCGGCAATGGTCCTGGTGCTCGTGGGTGAGGATGAGGGCGGAGATGCTCTTCGGATCGACGTCGAGCAGCGCCATGCGCCGCGTCAGCTCCCGGCAGGAGAAGCCGGCGTCGATGAGGATCCGGCGGCCGCCGGACTCGACGACGACGGCGTTGCCGCCGCTGCCCGAGCCGAGGATGCCAACGCGCAAAGGCTGACCCGCAGGGATCGGTGCACGCGCGGGGCGAAACACAGGCGGAATGGGCTCAGGCGGAGGGGGCTCAGCGAGAACGGGCGGCTGCTCGACCGGATCGGTCGCGAAGAAGCTCTGTTGCCCTGCCGCTTCCAGTTGCCGCCGGCGGCGGATGATCCTTTCCAGAGGGGATCCCACCCCCCGGAAAATACCACATTTTGTGGCCGGCCCAGGAGCTTAAGCTAGAACTTGTACTCCTTGCCCTGCTCGAGAAAGTCGAGGTCCGGGTTATGGAGAAGCCCGATCTCCTCCTTGATCTTCTCGACGCAAGGGGGCTTCAGGTGGTGGATGAGGATGGGGACCCGCTTCTGCAGCTTCTTCAGCTCGATCTCCAGCGTGCGGGGGGTGAGGTGAAGGGAGACGTCGGCCACCTGCTGCAGCGAGTTGTCGAAACTGGTGTCGATGCAGAGGGCCTTCAGATTCGGGGTGCGATTGGCGATCTCCCAGAAGCGCTGGGTCGGCCCGGTATCGCTGGACCACAGCACCGCGGCGCCGTTGCACTCGATGAGGAAGCCGTGGGTGGGCACCAGGTGGTCCACCGGGATGGGCGTGAACTTGACGCCGTCGATCACCACCGGTACTTCGCTCTCGAGCTCGAGAAAGCGTACAGCCGGCACCAGGTGATTGGGCAGGCGGGTGAAATCCGGCCAGGTGGCGTTGTTGAACAGATACTTGCGGAGAGCGTAAACGGTGGGCGACGAGGCGTAGATGTCGATCGCCCCCTCGCTCCTGCCGAAGACGTTCTCGATGAAGAACGGCAGCGAGTTGGTGTGGTCCATGTGGGAGTGGCTGAGGAGGATCGAGTGCACTCCCACCTGCTGCTCGATGGAGAGGGCCTGAGAGAGAGAGCCGGCATCCAGTGCAATCGTGCCGTTGATCAAAAGGCACGTCATCCTGCACTCCAGGCTCTCGCCGCCGTAGCCACCTAGCACCTGGATCAGCATATATAGAAACAGGATTGTATCCCTCGGCTGCCCGAGGGACAAGCAAGGACCCCCCGAGGGAGACCCGCGGGGTCTCGTGCAAGCGCTGGAAGCCCCTGCGGTCACGCCGGCCTCCTTCGCGATCGCGCCGAGCGTCAACT
>DATIOS010000538.1:0-4503 GCA_035472915.1 Thermoanaerobaculia bacterium | reverse complement strand
GCGCCCGCCGCATCTCGCCGTTCTTCATCCCGATGATCATCCCCAACATGGCGGGCGGCGTCCTCTCGATCCGCTACGGCTTCGAGGGCCCCAACCACGCCGTCGTCTCCGCCTGTGCCACGGGCAACCACGCCCTGGCCGAGGGCCTCTCCCTGATCCGCGAGGGCCAGGCGGATCTGATCCTCTGCGGCGGCAGCGAGGCGTCCGTCTCCGAAATGGGCATCGGCGGCTTCAACGCCATGAAGGCCCTGTCGACGCGCAACGACGCGCCCGAGGCGGCAAGCCGCCCCTTCGACGTCGATCGCGACGGCTTCGTGCTGGGCGACGGCGCCGGCGCGCTGGTGCTGGAGGAAGCAGGCCACGCGACGCGCCGCGGCGCCCGCATCTACGCCGAGCTGCGGGCCGTGGGAGCCTCGGCGGACGCCTACCACATGAGCGCGCCCCACCCGGAGGGCCGGGGCATCGCCCTCGCCCTCAAAAAAGCCCTGGAAGAAGCGGGGCTGGCGCCGGAAACGGTGGACAGCATCAACATGCACGCCACCTCGACGCCGCTGGGCGACGAGTCCGAAGCCCGCGCCGTGCGGGGCCACTTCGGAGCCCACGCCGACCGCCTGACGGCCACCTCCACCAAGAGCATGACCGGCCACCTGCTGGGAGCCGCCGGCGCCATCGAGGCCATCGCCACCGTCCTCAGCATCGTCCACGGCGTCGTGCCGCCCACCATCAATCTCGTGACTCAGGACCCGGAGTGCAACGTCAACGTCGCCGCCAACCAAGCGGTCCACAGGACCGTGCGAGTCGCCCTCAACAACGCCTTCGGCTTCGGCGGACACAATACGTGTGCGGTGTTTTCAGCTTGGGAGTGAGGGGCGGGAGCTCCGCCGCGGAAGCACCTGACTTCCTGAGGGCACCAGAAGACCAAAACGTCGGAGGTTGTGCATAACCCCCGACGTTTTGTATGCTCTCTCCTGTGACTGCCCCTATTGAACATCAGGCTCTCCGGATCCTTCGCGAGCTTGGAATTGCGCGGGCGGCCGAGTTGGAATCGCATGGAGTCCCACGAGGGCAGATCTACCAACTCGTGCGGAAGGGCCTGATCGAGCGGCAGGCCCGGGGCATCTACGTCGCGAGCAGGCATCCCTTCACCGCCGAGCACACGCTCGCACAGGTCGCCAAGAGGGTTCCAGCTGGCGTTCTGTGCCTATTGACCGCGCTGCGTTTCCACGAGCTGACAACGCAGGCTCCGGCCGAAGTGTGGATCGCGCTGCCCGAGAAAGCCCGCAAGCCGCGGCTCGACTACCCTCGTCTGCGGGTTGCCCGGTTTTCCGGAGCGGCTCTGACCGAAGGCATTGAGACCCACCGTCTGGAGCACGTCGACGTGCGCGTTTACTCAGCGGCCAAGACAGTCGCCGATTGCTTCAAGTACCGCAACAAGGTCGGCATTGATGTGGCGGTCGAGGCCCTGCGCGACTTCAGCCGCCGGCATCGCGGCGGTGCAACTGAGCTGGCTCGTTTCGCGCGCATCTGCCGCGTGACCCGCGTAATGCAGCCCTACTTGGACGCGATCGCATGACCGGCCAATCGCGCAACCTTTCAGCCTCCGTCGCCGCACGGCTTCTCAATCGCGCCAAGCAGACCGGCGACGCTTACCAGACGCTACTCACGAGCTTCTGTTTCGAACGCTTCCTGTATCGGCTCGGGGTTTCCGGCATCCGCGAGCGCTTTGTGCTCAAGGGCGCCATGCTCCTTCGCTTATGGTCAGATCAACCCTATCGGGCAACGCGCGATCTGGACCTGCTCCGCAAGGGTGACGGCTCGTTCGAGGCCATCCGGAGCGACGTTCGGGCGATCTGTACGGCGAAGGTAGAGGCGGACGCCGTCGTGTTCGATCCTGACTCGATCCGGATCGAGACGATTCGAGCCGAAGACGAGTACTCGGGCATCCGGGCCACGCTGCTGGCGCGTTGCGGCACGGCTCGGCTAACGCTGCAGATCGACCTGGGGTTGGGGGACTCGGTGTGGCCCGCGCCGCAATCCTGCGTTTATCCTGCGCTGCTCGACTTCCCACCTCCCCACGTGCTGGCGTATCCACGCGAGGCGGTGGTCGCGGAGAAGCTCGAAGCCATGGTTGTCCTCGGTAATCGCAACAGCCGGATCAAGGACTTTTTCGATCTTCACTACCTCGCGAGCCACTTCGACTTCGACCGAATGACCCTGACGGGGGCAATTCGCAGAACGTTCGAGAGGCGGCGGACACCAATCCCCAACGAGGAGCCCATCGGTCTGACGCCCGCATATTGGGAGAATCCGTCGCGCCCGGCCCAAGTGAAAGCGTTCGTGCGGCGCGCCGGACTGACGGCGGCCATCGAGCCCGGTGTGGACGAAATCGTGCGCATACTCTGCGCGTTCCTGCTGCCGCTCCTCGACGACCTCCGCCGCGACTCTGGATACGAAGGAATCTGGGCGCCGGGAGGGCCGTGGCGCAAGGCTGGCGACAGGCCATGACCCTTCCAGGCCCGCCTGACACCTTCTCTTGGTAGAGGCCTCCGCCGAAGGAGGCCTCTCTTTCAAGAAGGAGACTCTCATGGTCCGGAAAATGCTCGCCACCGCCTTCGTCCTGGCTCTCTCCTGTCTCGCCCAAGTCTCAATCACTCGCCAGGCGGCGGCCCTTAGCCGCTCACAGGCCTCGACATCGATACTTCTGAGCGCCGACCCTGTGGCAGCGGCGGCCTGCACGAAGCACGTCTGCGACATCTGCGTGGCGTCGGGCCTCGCGTGCACGCCGATTCCCTACTGTCATTGCTTCTGATCCAGGAGGTCACGGCGTTTCTGTCGCGCGTTCTTACCCAGCGCGACCAAAAGGAGAGCAGCCAATGACGCCGGAACGGCAACGGTAACTGCGCACAGGGACAAGGCCGCGACGACGGTCTTGGTGAACGCCAACGCCGCCCGCACGCTGCCGGCCGGCGCTTCGCTCAACAGGCCCAGGCGCCAACGCAAATCACCTACCGGCGCCTGGAGTCCTGCGTTTTGAAAACCGATTTCATAGAGATTCCGGCACCGCCGTCCCCGAAGAAACGCCCGCCACAAGGCGTGCGGCGCGATGAAAATCCCGACGGCGAACGCGTAAAGATTCAGCACCCACGCCGCAACGTAGCGGCCGCAACCTCCCGCGAGCTCCCAAGCCGCGATCTCTGCCTCGCCCCGCCACGTCGTCGGATAGCCCGTCGCAATGTGATGCAGGTCATGCAAACGGACCGCTCGTACCCGCCCTGCGGTGTTTGGCACGGGCACCCGGAACCATTTCAAGCCCAGCCAGAACAGCGATTTTTTATAACCGCCATCTTGATCGATGCCGCTGGCCGCAAAAAACTGCCGGCGCGCGTCGATCAGAGGCATGCTGTCCGGAAAGTCAGGTGAATCATGCACCTCTATATTCTACGCGGCCGGCCAGAGCAGACGGAACACCAACCCGGTCGTTGAACCGTAGAGCAGGGCATCGAAGACACCGCGCAGCGAATTCGACCACGGGACTGCCTTCCTGATCGAGTCCTTGGTGGAGCGAATCCTATCGCACCGCGAGCTTCTGGATGTTCTCGTTTCCGCGGGTCCAAAGTCGACAAGCGCACCCTACTTGAGGTAGCATCCCAGCTCTTTGTTGCGCAAAAACCGGCGGAGCCGCCGATCAACGACGGTTTTGCCCTCGTCGGAGGAGGATTGCCATGTTGCCGAGATCCCTCAGTAGCGGAGCTATCGGTCGTTGGATATTGGTGATTTTGATGCTGGGACTAGGTTTGGGAGATCGAGTCGCCTGGGCCGGGCAGGGCTACCTCCGCGAGGTGGAGCCCAACGGCACGGCCGCGACCGCCACCCCGATCGCCGGCACCAACGCGGTGGTCCGGGCGAACTTGTTCCCCAACGGGGACATCGACTTCTACTCCTTCCAGGCCAATGCGGGCGACCGCGTCTACGCGGCGACGATGACTTCCTTCTCGGCCGGCAGCAGCACCGATAGCCAGCTCACCCTGCTGGCGTCCGACGGCACGACGGTGATCGAGTTCGACGACGACAACGGCTCCTTCGCCGGGCTTTCCTCCTCGATCGCCGGCGCCACGATCCCCACCACCGGGACCTACTTCCTGAAGGTCAACGACTTCACCGCCGGCACGACGACGGAGCGCCCCTACGAGCTCCACCTGCGGGTGCAGAGCGGCGCGCCGACGCCCGAGGTCGAGGGCAACGACACGCCGGCCACCGCCAATCCCCTGCCGGCCAACGGCTGGGTGAGCGGCACGCGCAATCCGGCCGCGGCTACCGAGCAGGACTGGTACAGCCTGAACCTGAACGCTGGCGACACCGTCTTCCTCTCGCTCGATCTCGACCCGGAGCGCGACGGCGTCTCCTGGAACGGCCGGCTCGGCATCGCCCTCTTCGGCGACGCGGGCAACCAGATCCTGGTCGTCGACGACGCCGGCACCGGGGACGTGACGCCCAACCCCAACA
>DATIOS010000537.1:0-10143 GCA_035472915.1 Thermoanaerobaculia bacterium | reverse complement strand
GTTGGATCAACTCGGCCTCTGGCGATGAACTGCCACCGCTACGGTGGCCCAATCCTTGAGGGGCCGCGTTAGCGACCCCTTCTAGCCGCTTTGAGCGGCTCACAAATCTAAAGCCCCCGGCTCTGCCGGGGGATACTTACTACAGATCCGCGTACTGCCCTTCCGCCATCAGCACCCGGCGGACGAAGTCCCGAGTCTCGGCGGATCCGATCTTGGTGAAGAGCTCGTCGGGATCTTGCGAGAAGCACCAGTTTTTCCACACCTGGGCCTGGGATTCGCCGGCCTGACGGGCGGCCACGGCTGCCACGGCGGAGTTGCCGAGGACCTTGAGCAGCGCGCCGAGCTGGGCGGCGCCGAGGGCGATCGAGACGTCGGGGTTGTAGAGAGCCTCGGGCGACAGCCGTTCCAGCTTGAGCTGAGCGCTCAGTTGCCGGGCGGTGGCTGGGCTGAGCTGGGTCAGGCCGCGCCGGGCCGCGGGGGATAGAGCCGAGGCGTCGAAGTGGCTCTCTTCGCGAATGAGAGCGGTGAGGAGATGGGGATCGACGCCGCGGATCCGGCCCTGAGCCAGGATGGTGCTCTGATAAGGGAAAGGGTAGAGGAGCCGGCGAAACTCCCGCTGCTGCAGTGCGAGCGGTAGCCGTTTCGGGGCCCTTTCGCGAAGCGCTTCAGCCAGGGCGATGGAACGAGGGTAATCACGGCCCGACGCCAGCAGGCGGCAGCCGGTGTAGGCGAGGTTGGGATCGGAGGCGGGAAAGTGTGCGCGCACGGCAGGCGCCCCATCGCGCCAGATGCCGAGGGCGAGGAGCATCTCCTCCGGCCGGGTGAGGTGATGGCTCCAGAGAGGCCAGCGGCGCACCGGCACATCGGCCAGCCTGAGATAGGGAGCTACCGCCCGGTCCGCCAGGAGCTTCTGTTCGAGCTTCAGTTGAGCGGTCCGTCCGGCGGAATCGTCGACGCCCAGAAGCAGCCAGGCTCCCTGGAGGTTCTCGGTCCGGTCCGAGGCGGCAAGGCGCCTGCCTTCAGATTCGGCCGTGGTATTCAAAGGCTCGGCGGCGAGCCGGGCCATGGCGGCGCGGGCGAGCGGATGGTAGGGCTCGCTGCGGATGACCTCCAGATAGCGGCTCACGGCCTGCCGCGGATCGTGCTCCAACTCGGCCAGCCGGCCGCGCCAGTAGGTGACCTCGAGACGGTCGGCCGTCCCTACGACCTGATTGAGCCAGGGACGGACGCGGTCGCGCCGGCCGCGGACGAGATCGGAGGCCGCGAGGAAAAGTGCGGCGCGAGACGCCTCCCCGCGCCACTCCGGCCGCATCAGAAGCTGGTCGTACAGTTTCAGTGCCGAAACCTCGGAGCCGCTTCGCCATTCCAGGCGCAAGGCTCCAAGAAGCGCCGGGGCCGCCCAATCCCGCCCTTGGGAGTCGACCTGCCAGGCCTGGCGGTAGCCTGTGATAGCGGCGGACCACGCGCCGCGCAACTCGTGGGCGCGCCCTTCCAGGAAGAGGGCACGGGCCTTTTCGCCGGGAGTCCGCGCCAGGTTGACCAGCGCGCTGAAGACCGCTGAAGCTTCGGCGTAGCGTTGTTGGGAGAGGAGCGCCGCGCCGATGAGCGCCTGGGTTTCGAAGGCGTCGTGTGCCGAGAGCGACTTGCGATCACCCGCCTGTCTCAGAAGGTGGAGGGCGCGATCGAATTCCTTGTGCTGCTCAAAGGTTTTTCCCAGAAGCATGGGCAGACGCCCGCGTTCGGCTCCGGCGATCATTTGCGACAGGAACTCGGCGGCGACGCGAGCGTGCTCGTCGTCGCGGCTCTCCTCCAGCAGACTCATCATCAGGCTGCGAGCCAAATCACGAAAACCGGTTTGCAAAGCGCATCTTGCCTGAGCGAGCTGGATCTCGCGCCGTTGCGGCACCGGCAGCGCCTCCGCTCGCATGCCGCCCAGCAGCCGGCATTCGCCTCCCTTGGAGAGCACCTGGGCGAAGAGGTGGACGGCGGCAGGCATCAGAGGCGAGCCGGGATCGCCGGCGACCACGTTGGAGACGAGGCCGGCAGCCACCTCGGGATGCCCGATGCTCACTTGATCGACGGCCATGCGATAGCGGCTGTAGGGGGCCAGCGTGGGGTTGAGGGCCATGCTCCGGGCGAACGCGTCGCCGGCCTCGCGCGGACGGTTCACAAGGTCGAGGAGGTAGCCGTGGAGATAATCGAGCCCCAGGCGGTGGGACGCGTCTGAATTCTCCTGCAGCTCCTGCTCGACCCGCCCCAACTCCTCCTGGGTCTTGCCGGCGAGTTGCAGCTCCAACAGCTCCGGCCGCGGATCCGCGGCGGTGAGCGCAAGGGCGAGAGTGAGGGTGCCGAACATCCGGGGGCCGTTGCGGCGCCGGCGGTGGAATCCCGGAGAGTCAGCCCATGGGAACGGACCAGCGTGCGACGCGCGCGCCGAGCTTCTGCAATTTCAGTTCCATTCCCTCATAGCCACGATCGAGATGGTAGATGCGGTCCACCACCGTCTCGCCCTCGGCCGCCACGCCGGCCAGGACGAGGCAGGCGGAAGCCCGCAGATCGGTTGCCATCACGCCGGCCCCGGTCAGCGATTTGGGGCCATAAACCCGGGCGCGGCCGCCGTCGACGCGGATGTCGGCACCCATTCGCGCCAGCTCGGGAGCGTGCTGGAAGCGGTTCTCGAAGATGGTTTCACTAATCGTCGCGACCCCGTCCGCCCGGGTCATGAGGGCCATGTACTGGGCCTGGAGATCGGTGGGGAAGCCGGGATGGGGCGAGGTCTCGAGGTCGAGGGACTGGATGTTGCCCGCACAATGCACGCGAATCCCTTCAGCATTCACCTCGACGCTGGCTCCCACCGCCGCCAGTTTGTCCAGCAGAGGCGCCAGATCGGCGGCGTTGGCACCTTCGAGGAGCACATCGCCGCGGGTCATCACGGCGCCGATGAGATAGGTGCCGCCCTCGATGCGGTCCGGGATGATGGAGTGCTCGGCGGCCCCCAGGCTCTCGACACCGTCGATGACGATCGTCGGCGTGCCGGCGCCGGAGACCCGAGCGCCCATGGCGTTGAGCAGGTTCGCGAGATCGACCACCTCGGGCTCGCAGGCGCAGCCCTCCAGCACAGTGGTGCCGCGGGCGAGCGTCGCGGCCATCATGACGTTCTCAGTGCCGGTCACCGTCGCCAGGTCGAAGCGGAAGCGGGTGCCCGTGAGCTTACCCGTCACCTCGACGTAGCCGTGGGTGAGGACCACCTCCGCTCCTAGGGCGGTGAGAGCTTTGAGATGCTGGTCGATGGGACGGACGCCGATGGCGCAGCCGCCGGGAAGCGAAACGCGGGCGTGCCCTTCCTTGGCCAGCAGCGGTCCGAGGACGAGGACGCTGGCCCTCATCGTTCGCACCAGATCGTAGGGCGCGTCGTGCTCCGGATTCGGCCGCTCGCGGCGAAGGATCATGGCGCCTCCCCGCTCCTCGGTGACGATACCGAGATGGTCGAGCAGCTTCTGCATGGTGCGGATGTCCCGCACGTGCGGCACGTGGCGCAGGGTGAGGTGCGCGTCGGTCAGCAGGCTGGCGGTGAGAGCCGGCAGGGCCGCGTTCTTGGCGCCGGAGGCCGTGACCCGGCCGGCAAGGCGGGTCGGCCCTACGATGTGAAACTTGTCCATGGCTAGCCTCTTCCCCCCAAATTTCGTTGCAGCACAAGAACCCGCGGGATGCCGGCGTAATCGTTCCGCACGCGGATGATCTCGAGACCCGAGGCTTCGGCGTGGCGGCGGGCGGCGCCGAGCTGTCCGAAGCCGATTTCGACCGCCAGTCTAACCCCGGGACGCAGCGCCGCGCACTGCGCGAAGAGGTGAGCGAGCACGGAGTCGCCGGAACCGGGAGCGAACAAGGCCAGCGCCGGCTCGAAATCGCTGACCTCAGGGGACAGCGACGGCGCATCGGCGAGATCGATATAAGGCGGATTGGACACCACGAGGTCGAAGCGCCCGAGATCGAGGCCCGTAGTGAGATCCGTTCCCACCAGCCGGACCCGAGCACCGAGCCGCCGGGCGTTCTTCGCGGCGACGGCCAGGGCTCCCGGAGAGAGATCCGTGGCGACCGCTCGCGCTCCCGGGATTTCCAGCGCCAGGGTGACGGCGAGGATACCGGAGCCGGTGCCGACGTCGAGAATCCACGGCCGCGCGGGCAGCGGCTCGGCGAAGGCTTCCTCGATCAAGTGCTCGGTCTCCGGCCGCGGAATGAGCACCCGCGAGTCGACGTGGAACGGCCGGCGCCAGAACTCGCGCTCGCCCAGCAGATAGGCCGTGGGCTCTCCCGTCAGCCGTCTCTCCAGCAGCGCGCGGAATCGCGCTTCCTCCGCCGCCGGCACCTCGGCTTCCCCCCGCGCCAGCACCTGCGCTTCCGAGAGTCCGAGGACGTGGCCCAGGAGAAGCAGCGCCTCTCGGGGCGGAGCGCCGAAGGGCGTCGCCGCGAGCAGCGGGCGAGCTTCGGCCAGGAGCTGGCGGAGGGTGGGCACCCCGCGGAGTGTATCCGGGGTGACGACTACGGCGGGCCGGCCGGTTTCAGCCGGATCTCGACCGGCGCTCCGGCGGCGTCGGCCCGGACCTCCGCCGTCGCTTCCGCAGGAGTGTAGCCATCCATCTGAACGAGGATCTGGTATGTCCCGTCTGCCAGACGCGACTCGAAGTGGCCGTCCACGCCGCTGCGGATAGCGGCGATCGAAAAGGCTGGAGGGATTTGGCTCCCCTGAGTCTGAGGTGTGATGTTCACAGTGGCGCCCGGGATCGGCTCTCCCGAGACGGCGGAGACCACTCGGCCGCGCAGGACGCCCACCGGGATGTCGATCGTCACGTCGGTGTCGCCCTCGACGTCAACAGGCTGGCCGTAGCCGGTGATGCCGCGGGTGGCAAAGACCAGGGCGACGTACTGACCGGCTGCGAGATTGCGGACCTGGAACCGGCCCTCGAAATTGGTCTGCGCCGAGTCGTTCCCCGCCGCTCGGCTCACCACCTGGACCAGCGCGCCGCTCAAAGGCTTACCGTCCATCGCGACCCGACCCGTGAGGGTGAATCCCTGGCTGAAGTCGATGTCCAGGACCGGGCTGGAGTCTCCGGCCTGGATCTGAGTCGTTTGTTGCTTTGGGGCGCGATTCCCGACTGTCACCTGGACAATCCAGTCTCCCGGCTGAAGGTCCCGAACCTCGTAGCGGCCGTCGGGACCGACCGTCGCGGTGGCCAGGCCTTGGTCTCCAAAGGCCTGAACCATCGCCGCCTGGATTTCACTGGTCTTCAGGCCAATAAGTCGCCCGGTGAGCGTGATGCCTGCCTTCGGTTCGAGCTGGATGCCGAGATCCCGGACGCCGCTCCCCGCTATGGCGACCTCGCGCGGCTCAACGGACTGGACGAAGCCCAGCCGCCGGGCCGTCAGGCGGACAATGCCGTCCGGCACCTGCTGGAAGACGAAGGCGCCGTCCTCCCGCGTGAAGGTGCTCCGCGGAGCGTTCGGCTCCGCCGTCAGCTCCACAGTGGCATTGCCGATCCCCCGGCCCTGAGGATCCGTGACCCGGCCGGAGACCTCGGCACCGGACGGAAAGCGGAGCTCCACCGGCGTCGTCCCCTGGCCCGCCTGGACGAGGGCCGCGACGGATCTTCCCTGCATTGAGGCGGTGACCCGCCAGGGTGCGGGTCTCGGGACCGTGAGCAGGACGATTCCCCGCTTGTCCGTGGTGCTGCCTGACAGGTAGTCCGTCTGATCCAGGTCGGCGAAGGTCAAGGTGCGGGGATCCTCGGGCATCGCCGCCACGATGGCGCCGACGACAGGTGTACCCTCGGCCGAGAGCAGCCGCACTTCCAGGACGGTCCCGTGCTCGAGAACGATCTCGAACCCTTCGAGGTCCCGGTCCTGCGGGATGGGAATCCCGTGCACCGTCTGGGTGGCGTAGCCCTGGGCAGCAACGCGAAGATCGGCCGGGCCGGGTTCCAGGCCGGCGATTCGGAAAGTTCCCTGGGGGTCAGTTCTGGCCAGCACGGGGCGCCTGGAGAGGGACAAGCCGGGGTCCATCAGGGTCATTCCGCCTTGCGTCAGGGTCGCGTCTGCCACCGGTTCGCGGTCGGGCCCGATGACCCGGCCGGCGAGGCCGCGGGCCGTCTTCATCTCGACATGGAGGGCCTCACGGGTGGGGGCTTCCACGCCGGGGACCTTCAGTGGCACGTAGCCGGCGTGCTCGATCCGGAGGTCGACCCGCGCGCCTGCGGGCAAGCCGATGAGGCGAAAGCGTCCGTCGGCGGTTGTCTTCGCGGTGGGCTCGGTGCGTATCGAGGGATCCCCGAGCACTTCCATGATGCTCGCATCGCCGAACCAAATACTCGCTGCTTCGATAGGTACGCCTCGCATGTCCGTCACCTGGCCCTCGATCAGCGCTCCGGCCGGCAGTAGGGCGGCAGCGATCGCAAGGCACGCGAGAAGCCAAGGGATAGGCACGATGGAGCCTCCTTGCTGAAATTCTACCTTCTCATGCCTGTGATAGAAGAGCGTCGATCGTTTTTTCCCGGAGGACTCCATGAGAAGAGGTTTCCTGCTCTTCAGCTCGCTGCTCTTGATCGCATCCACAGCCTTCGCGGCCGAGCCTTCCAGCTGCAAGGACTTCGAGCCCTATTTCAAGATCGCCGGCACGATGATGGTCGGGCCGGAGTCCAACGGCTCCCAGGCATTCGTCATGTACCGGCAGGTGGCCTCCAGCGCGGCGGGTGCTTCGACTGCGGACCTCGGTGCGCGGATTGCCGGTCTGCGGGATGGCGTGCCGGTCGCCGCGGCGGATAAGACGCTGGCGTCGTGCATGCTGCGCAGCTACCTTCTCGCCCGCTACGGCGAGCGAATGGTGAAGGACCTTCAGGAGATGGTGGGCTTCCGCACCTTCGCCGTCGAGGGCAAGGAGAACTGGGACGCTCCCGAGTTCGTCCGCCAGCGCCAGTGGCTGGAGCAGCGGGCGCGGGGGCTGGGATTCGACTTCAAGAGCTGCGACGGGCGGGTGGACGAGATCACCATGAAAGGCCCGGCGCCCGTGCTCGCCCTGCTCACCCACGCCGATGTCGAAGGCATCGAGAACCAGACGTGGACCTCGCCTCCGTTCGAGGGCAAGCTGGTCGCCGGCCGTATCGTCGGCCGCGGCACCGAGGACGACAAGGGGCCTTTGATCGCCGCCCTCTACGCCCTGGCGGCGATCCACGACAGCGGTTGGCCTCTGAAGTCGACCGTCCGCCTCCTGGCCTCCAATGGCGAGGAGACGAGCTGGGAAGAGATTCCCTACTACCTGGCGCGGGCGCCCATGCCGGACCGGACGATCGGTCTCGACGGCGGCTACCCCGTGGTCAACGCCCAAAAGGGTTACGGCATCCTGCGCTTCCGCGCCCAGCCGGTGGCGGAGCCGAAGCCCGGGAAGTGGCGGGTCGTCAGCTTGAGCGGGGGCAGCGGCATGTCCATCATCCCCGAGAAGGGCCAGGCGATTCTCGAACGCCTCGGGTCCGACCGCGAGAAGAGCGGCGCCCAGGCGGACCTCGCCCGCAGCGCCGCGAGTTGGGCCAAGGCCCATCCGCCCGCCAAGCTTTCAGTGACTCGCGAAGGCGGATTGCTCAAGATCCAGGCGGACGGTCACGCCGGCCACTCCTCCGAGCCTGACACCGGCCACAATGCTCTCGGGGACCTGACCGCGTTTCTCGCCACCCTGGACCTGCGATTGGACGCCTGGGGAGCCCTCGCCTCGTTCACCGGCGTCGCCGTGGGCACCGAGACGACGGGCCGCTCGCTGGGGATCGATCATCGCGACGCGGTGATGGGTGAGCTGACCTCCAGCCTCGCCTTCCTGCGCGACGACAAGGGCACGCCCATCGCCGAGGTGAACATCCGGGCGCCGCGGGGGATCACCCGGCAGCAGATCGAAAAGCAAGTGGCGGAGCGCACGGGCGTCTTCTCCCGCCGGGCCGCCGCCCAGATCGTCCCGGAGGTGGTGCTGGCGCTCGAGCCGCACATCGAGCCCGCCGAGGGCGAGCTGGTCGCCGGACTGCTCGCCACCTGGCAGGAAGTCAGGGGGACTCCGGGCAAAGCCGTCGCCATCGGCGGCGGCACCCAAGCCCGCCTGTTCAAGGGCGGCGTGGACTTCGGCCCCTCCGAGCCGATGGCGAAGTACCGCGGCCACGGCGTCGACGAGTACCTGACTCCCGAGGAGCTCCACGGCATCGCCGAGCTGACCGTCGCCGCGGTGTGGAAGCTGGAGGCGGAGACGCGGTAAGCGCCCCCTACTACCGGCCTCCGTCGGTCTTCGCCTGCTGTGCGTCGACCTTCTCGGCCGGCTTCCGAGCTTCCTCGATGCAGCTCTTGGCGGGCTGGTCGCTGGGCTTCAGGGCCTGGGCTTGCACGCAGACGCCCAAGGCGGACTCCCGCTTCCCAAGGGCGAGGTAAACCTGTCCCAGCGCGAGGTAGCTGTCGTAGCTCGGCGCATACGCCAGCGACTTCGCCAGCTCGTCCTTCGCTTTTTCATAGAGCTTGGCCTTCTTTGCGAGATCGGTTTCGCCTTCAGCCTTTCGCTTCAGGCTCACGCCCCGCGAGTAGGATGCCATGGCCTTCTCGTCGGCGGAGTGATACCTGCCCATCGACTCGGTGATAGAGCCCCCCTGCGGTGCGGCGGGAGCGGTGAACATCAGGACGAGGGCGGCGGCGATGAAGATGCTTTTCATGGGCTGTTTCTCCTCTTTGAAGCTGTGTACGGAAATCTATGGCCTACCGTCTAAGGAGGAGTGACGGACAGGCCAAAAAGATTTCGCTTCAATGAGGAGAAACGGTGGAGAGCGGTTCGGGGGAGGGCGCTTCGTTTAGCGTAGGGGCGGGTCTGGACGGTGGGAGGGGGCTCGACCTGCCCTGCTTCGCCGACAGCATCCCCCCAGGACGGGTCGAGCCCCCAACCCGCCGTCCAGACCCGCCCCTACGCTAGGCACTGGCTCAATGCGCCGTGCGGGCTGCTGCTTCCATCTTCTCCGCCTGGAAGTGGGCGATCAGCGGCTCGATCAGGGGATCGAGGTGGCCCTCCATCACCGTCGGGAGCTGGTGGATGGAGAGGCCGATGCGGTGGTCCGTCACCCGGCTCTGAGGGAAGTTGTAGGTGCGGATCTTCTCCGAGCGGTCGCCCGAGCCCACCATGCGGCGGCGCTCCTCGGACATGGCGGCGTCCGCCTTCTCCCGCTCGAGATCGTAGAGACGGGCCTTGAGGACGCGCAGCGCCTTGGCCTTGTTCTTGATCTGGCTGCGCTCGTCCTGGCAGGAGACCACCATCCCCGAGGGGATGTGGGTCAGCCGCACGGCGGAGTAGGTGGTGTTGACGCCCTGGCCGCCGGGTCCCGAAGCGCAGAAGCGATCCACCCGGATGTCCTTCTCGTCGACCTCGACCTCGACGTCGTCGGCCTCGGGCAGCACCGCCACCGTCACCGCCGAGGTGTGGATGCGGCCGGCGGACTCCGTGGCGGGCACCCGCTGCACGCGGTGGACGCCGCCCTCGTACTTGAGGCGGCTGTAGGCGCCACGGCCTTCGACGATGGCCGAGACCTCCTTGATCCCACCCGCTTCGGACTCCGACAGGTCGATCACCTCCACCCGCCACTTCTGCGTCTCGGCGTAGCGGCTGTACATGCGGAACAGCTCGGCGGCGAACAGCGTCGCCTCGTCGCCGCCCGTGCCGGCGCGGATCTCCAGGAAGACGTTGCGGGAGTCGTTGGGGTCCCGCGGCAGCAGGAGGACCTTGAGCTCGTCCTCGAGCCGGGAGAGGCGTTCGGTCAGGGTCGCGCGCTCGGCGGCCGCCATCTGATAGAGCTCGTCGCCGGGCGAGAGCGACTCGACCAGCTCCCGCGCGCCGTCCAGCTCCTTCTGGACCTGCCGGGTCTCCTCCATCTTCTGGACGATGGGTTGGAACTCCGAGAGGGTCTTCTGGGCCTCGCGGACGGCGCGGTGATCCTGCACGAACTCCGGGTCGCCCAGGCGCGCCCGGACCTCCTCGTACTTGCGGCGGATTTCTTCCAGTTTTTCGAACATGTGAAGCCCTCGGCTGGCGGCGCTCGGCCGTCAGCTCAGATGGGGATGCATCGATGGCCCGCTAGAGAGCGG
>DATIOS010000536.1:0-2762 GCA_035472915.1 Thermoanaerobaculia bacterium | reverse complement strand
AGGCCGCGCCCATCCCTCGCGAGGCCATGCTCAAGGTGGCGGCGAGGCTCTTCGCCGTCGCCGGCGGCAAGGTGGTGGCCACGATCCTCGGCCCTTGGGCTCCGTTGGAGACAAAGGCCACGTCGGCACCGGTGATCTCCCGCACCTCCCGCACGCCCTCGGCCTGATCGGTAATCTGGACGCCGGTCACCAGGTAGGCGAAGACGGTGAACTGATTCTTCACCGGCACCGCCACCGCGTAGTAAAGGTTGTCTCCCTCCTGCCAGACGCCTTCAGCCTCCAGCGTATCGCTGTGCAAGGCCGTGGCAATCAGCGCCCGCTTCGAAAGGTCCTGGCCCGTGGCCGGCTGGTCGGTGCGGGCGATGACCCGGCCCTCCGGATCGAGGACCATGGCGACGTCGTAGTTGAAGTCGTTCTGCTTCTCGTTGAGCAGGTCGAGGGTGGAGCGGACGTCGCGGGAGCCGGCGGCCTCGGAGACGTAGGCCGAGAGACTGGTATCGGTGGCAAAGAGGCGCGCCGTGAGGTGGAGCTGCTGGTAGCGCTGGTTCTGGAAGGCCGCCTGGGCGGCGGCGCTGCTCTTCATCGAGTCGAGGACCGCGCTGCGGGCGATGCCGCGCAGCAGCACCAGGGTCACCGCCACCGCACCGCCCACCAGCAGGGCGATGAGCAGCGAGGTGACCAGGAAGATCCGGGTCTCCAGCGACAGGCCCGGCCGGCGGCTAGCGGTTGTCGTAGCGGTCACGTTGCGCCCGGAAGTAGGACTGTCCTTGTTTGTTCAAATGGGCCGGAATCAACGGACGAACGATCTCGACGCCGATCTGAAGCGGCGCCTTCTGCGGCAGCTCGACCTTGGCGGTCCAGGGGTCCCCCTGTTCGTGCCAGACCGTCAGCTTCCCCATGCCCCTGGGCAGGCCGGTGAGGACGAAATCGCCGGACGCGTCGGGCGACGCCCAGTGCGGAGTGTCGAGCACGAGGATATAGGCGATCATGTCGTGGTGAACGTTGCAGCACACCCGCACCAGGCCGGGCTCCTCGAACCGCTTCTCCTTGCCCGGGCCGGCCCGGTAGAGGCCGAGATCGAACTGGTTGGGCGAAGAAACGGAAAAAACGTTGTGCAGAATGGGGTCCTGATTGGGAAAGCGCACCCGGCTGCCGCGCGGTATCACCAGCAGCCGCGGCGTCAGCTCTTTGCGCTTGGTGATCATCTCGAACGGCTCCGCCGCCGGCCGCACGGGCACCGGGCTCGCCGGCTCGTAATAGACCACGGCCTGCCGCACGTCGCTCCCACGGTCCGGGCTCTTGCCGCCCTTGGCCAGAAGTAGGACGTGGCCGCGAAGGTCTTCGCCCTGGATAGGGACGGCGAGGAGGAATGTGAGCATGGTCAGGACAAGGAACGCCGCCGGCGGCCAAAGACCCTCATCACCCCGGCCCTCTTCTCCCAGCCTCCCCCCCGTCCGCCGGGAGAAGAGGGAGAGGTTTGTCCTAAGAAAAGACACCCCTAAATCCTCCACCGCAGTGTGGCCAGGACTTCGTTGCTCTCGTGCTTCGTGCCATTCCCGATGATGAAGCGATTGAGAGCGTACTCGGCCGTGACGTCGACGCCGGGAAAGATGCCGAGCCGCACCCCGGCATCGATCTTCGTCCAGTCCCAGGCGAAGCTCGGGGCGGGCGTCGGCGGAATGTTCTTGAAATCGTTGTCGAGCTTCGAGTAGCGCACCGCGGGCGCGATGAAGGTGAAGAGCTGCCGGCCGCCGATCGCCCAGACCAGCGGCAGGTCGATCTGCCAGGCCGCCTCGAGCTCCATGCCCTTGCGCGGCAGGCCGGCGAGCTTCTGATCCACGTACTGGCCGAAGACGGAGAAACCGCCGAAGTACACCCAGAGATTGGCGCCGGCCTGCTTCTTGTCGTCGTTGGTAATGGGGAGGATGCGCCCGTCTCCGGGCCCGTTGAGCAGGTCGAGGTCGCCGCCGTAGAACGAGCCGTCGCGCGGCACGGTCTTCGCCAGCTTGCGCTGGTAGTCCCAGACCATCACATCGACGCCGTTCTTCCCGGCCTCGTCGCCCGTGCGCCAGCCCACGGCGCCGCCGATCTCGGGATTGGTGAAGCCAATGTCCTCGATCTTGGCGTCATAGAGGATGTCGATGCCGCTGTGGATCGCCGGGTCCGGATTGGGCTGCCGCAGCTCGGGCGTGCCGTTGTCGCCGGCCAGGGCGTTGGGGTCGCGCAGGAAGATTGGATTGCCCTGCGTCGCCGAGAGCTTGGCGTAGAAATGACGGCCGAAGTTGATCCCCAGCTCGCCGCCGACGTCCTCGAAGCGGTTGAACGCCGTCGCCACCACGCCGTAACTCTCCAGATGGCGGTCGTTCTGCCGCTCCATCTTGGGAAATTTGCCCACCTTGAGATAGACACCGCCGCGCTCCGGTAGGGTGGCCGGCGGCGCTTCGATGCCGAAGCGGATCCAAGCCTCGCGGACGTCGACGTTGCGATCGGTCGAGGTGGGATTGCGATTGTAAAGGTCGATGAAGTTGATGCGGCTGTGAGCGGTGAGACCGTCGCCCCAGACCGCGTCCACCAGCAGCCCCACGTTCGAAAGCTCGAGGTGGTTGCCCGGGTTGGGGGTCTCCTCGAAGGATTTCTCCTGGCCCGGCGGCGGCACGAAGGGAGGGAAGGTTACGGAAAAGCGAGTGTCGCCGCTGTGGCGGAAATTTACCTTGGTTTCCAGCCCGAAGGTCAGCTTCGGTTTCAGGCTGTCGCCAGCCTGC
>DATIOS010000535.1:0-10801 GCA_035472915.1 Thermoanaerobaculia bacterium | reverse complement strand
GATCGCCGAGCGGCGGGGCGACGAGGTGATCCGCCTGGCACACGCCTGGTGGCAGCGCCAGAAAGGGAAGCCCCGCTTCCTGTGGGTCCATCTCTATGATCCGCATGCTCCCTACACGCCGCCCGAGCCCTTTGCCTCCCGCTTCAAGGACAATCCCTACCTTGGCGAGGTGGCTGCCGCCGATTCGTTCCTGGCGCCGCTGCTCGGTCCGTTCATGGACGGCAAGGAGAAACCGGCGCTGTTGGTGGTCACCGCCGATCACGGCGAGTCGCTCGGCGAGCACGGCGAGGCGTCGCATGGTCTCTTCGCCTACGAGGCGACCCTCAAGGTGCCGCTCGTGGTGTGGGGCCGCGGGATCACGCCCGGGAAGGACGCCCGGCCGGCGCGTCATGTGGACATCTTCCCCACCATCCTGCAGGCCGCAGGAGTCGACTCTCCGGCTCCTCGGGGGCTGCGCCGTCCCGGCCGGTCGCTCCTGCTGCCGCCTGTCACGGAGGGCTCGGACTCCTACTTCGAAGCACTCTCCGCCACCCTCAACCGCGGCTGGGCACCGCTGCGCGGCCTCCTGCGCAACGGCACGAAGTGGATCTCGTTGCCTCTCCCCGAGGTTTATGCGCTACCCAAAGATCCCGGGGAGCGCACCAATCTGATCGACCAGGAGCGTCCGGCGGCACGAGGCATTTTTGCCGCGCTGCCGAAGGAATCCGCTTGGCCGCCGCGACGGGACGCCAGTACTCCGGAGAACGATGCCCGCCTGCTGAGTCTCGGTTACATCATCGGCGCGGCGGCCTCGAAAGACAATTACGGACCGGACGACGATCCCAAGCGGTTGATCGGTCTCGACGCCAAGATTCACGACGTGATCGACCACTACATGCGCGGCCGACTGGAGGACTCCGTCCGCTTGGCGCGAGAGCTGGTGGCGGCGCGGCCGTCCATGGCCCTGGGGCAGTCGCTGCTCGCCCAGTCGCTGCTTCAGGAGGGAAAGACCCAGGAGGCGCTGGACGTCATGCTCAACGCGAGCAAGCTGGGGGCGGCTTCCGACGCGCTGCTGCGCCAGCTCGGGCTGACCCTCTCCGAGGTCGGAAGGGCGAAGGAGGCGATCGACGTGCTGCGGCCTTTGATCCGAAGCGGCGATCCCCAATCTCTCAACGCCTACGCTCTCGCGCTCTCGGAGGCCGGCCGCCAGAAGGAAGCGTTCGACACCTTGCAGGGACTGTTGAAAGACCGGCCGGACGATCCCAAAGCCTGGGAGCAACTGGGCCTGGTGGAGCTTCGCCAAGGCCATTGGGCGCCGGCGAGGGACCGCTCTCGACGCGCCCTGGAGCTCAACCCCAAGCTTCCCCTGGCGTGGAACGATCTCGGCGTGGCCCAATACCAGCTCGGCCAGAAGGGCGAAGCCCTGGACGCCTGGCAGAAGGCGGTGGATCTGAAACCCGATCTTTGGGACGCCCTCTGGAATCTCGGCACCAAGGCCGCCGAGCAGGGGAGGATCGAACAGGCCCGCAAGGCCCTCGCCCAGTTTGCCGCGGGCGCTCCCCCCGCCCGCTATGGCCCGGATATCGAAAAGGCGAAGGCGTTTCTGCGACAGGTGAAATGATGATAACCCTCACCCCTGACCCCTCTCCCGGCCCCTTTGGGGTGGACCCTCACCCCCTAACCCCCTCTCCCGCCCCCTCCCAACCCCCCACACCGGGAGAGGGGGAACACCAGTGCATGCCTTCTGCTTGCTGGTCTCCCTCTTCTCCCGGTGTGGGGGGTGGGAGGGGGCGGGAGAAGAGGGCCGGGGTGATGAGGGTCTTGGGGTGGGGGCTTGGCCTGTCCCTTCTCCTAACCGCCTGCCGTCCCTCCAACACCTCCAACGGCCCCGTCGACATCCCCAAGGGCACGCCCGTCGTGCTCATCTCGATCGACACCCTGCGGGCGGATCACGTTCCGGCTTATGGCTACAAGGGAGTGGAAACGCCGGCGCTCGATGCCCTGCGGCGGGAGGGCGTCCTTTTCGAGCGCGCCTACTCGACGACGCCGCTGACGCTGCCGTCGCACTCGACGTTGCTGACGGGCGTCCTCCCCGCCGTCCATGGCGTGCGCGACAACGTGGGCTACAAGCTCGACGCGGCGAAGATCAAGAGCGGCGCGTTGCCGTTTCTGCCCGAGATTCTCAAGAAGGCGGGCTATGCCACGGGCGGCGCCGTCTCGGCCTATGTGCTGCAAGGGAAATCGGGAATCTCGACCGGCTTCGACTTCTACGAGGACGGCATCGAGTTCCGCTCCGGCACGGGCCTGGGCGGTCTGCAGCGGCCGGGCGGCGAAACGCTGAAACTGTCTCAAAGCTGGCTGGAGTCGGTGAAGGACAAACCGTTCTTCTTCTTCTTCCACATTTACGAGCCGCACACGCCGTACGCGCCGCCCGAGCCCTACGCCTCGCGATACTCGTCGAAATACGACGGCGAGATCGCCACGGCGGACCACATCGTGGGCACGCTCGTCGACGATCTCAAGCGGTTGGGAGTCTACGATCGCGCCCTCGTCGTCCTCCTCTCCGATCACGGCGAAGGATTGGGCGACCACGGCGAGGACGAGCATGGCGTGTTGCTTTACAACGAAGCCATCCACGTTCCCCTCATGGTCAAGCTGCCCAAGGCGCAGCAGGCCGGTGGGACCACGGGCCGGCCGGTGCAGCTTCTGGACGTGGCGCCAACCGTCCTCGGCCTGTTGGGCCTCGAGGTGCCGAAGCCGATGCCCGGCGTCTCGCTACTGGCCGCCAACGTGCCGCCGCGGCGGATCTATTCGGAAACCTTTTATTCTCGCCTGCACTTCGGATGGAGCGAGCTGTTTTCGCTGATCGACGAGAAGGACCACTTCATCGACAGCCCCGAGCCGGAGCTCTACGACCGGACGAAAGATCCGAAAGAGACAAACAACGTGCTGCGTGACGAGCGGCGCGTCTACGCCGCGATGAAAAAGGAGCTGGATGGGTTCGACCGCAACCTCGCGCCGCCCTCGGCGGTGGACGAAGCGACTCGCCAGTCCATGGCCGCCTTGGGCTATATCTCGGGCGGCGCCCCCACCACGGGCCCGCTGCCGTCGCCGCGGTCCAAGATCGGCACGCTCACCGACCTGCGGGCGGGCTTTCAGCTTTCGGCGCAGAAGAACTACCCGGCCGCGGTGGTCGCCTTCCGGAAGGTGTTGGCCGAGAATCCGAAGATGGTGGACGCCTGGGAGTTTCTGGGCCGGTCCTTGCAGCACACGGGCAAGACGGAGGAGGCGCTGGAGGCCTTCAAGCAGGGACTGAAGGTTTCCAATGGCTCGCCGGAGATCGCGGTGGCCGCGGCCTCGCTCTTTTTCGATCTCAATCGGCTGGACGACGCCGAGGTCCACGCCAAGATGGCAATGACCGCCCATCCCTCCTTCGTCCACGGCCTGCTGGCGAATATCGCGGTGCAGCGCAAGCAGCTCGACGTGGCAGAGCGCGAGGCCCGGGAGGCGATGACGGATCAGAGCCTGCGGGTGGGACCGATGATCACCCTGGCCGAGGTGCTGCACGCCAAGCACGACGACGCGGGCGCCCTGGACATGGTGCGCCGAGCCCAGGAGGCTTACGACAAGCGCGAGGCGAAGGACCCGGATCTCATCCGTGGCCTCTATCTCGTCCACGGCAAGATCCTGGCGGATCAAGGCGACGCCGCGGGCGCCGAGGCGGCCTTCAAGAAGGAGATCGAGCTCTTCCCCGACAATGTTCGCGGCTACTCCAGCCTTGCCATTCTCTACGCTCTTGTAGGCCGAGTCGCCGAGGTGGCCCCCCTCCTGCAAAAGATGACCGAGGTCAACGCCACTCCCCAGGCCTACGCCGAAGGCGTGAAGACCCTGCGCATTCTGAACGATCCGCGCACCGCGTCGAACCTGTTGCGCTACGCGATGAACAAGTTTCCGGGGAGTCCCGAGCTCAAGGGGCTGGCGAAGGGCGGGTGAAGGAGCCGGGTCGTGTCGGTTG
Source organism: Thermoanaerobaculia bacterium (assembly GCA_035472915.1). Classification (GTDB taxonomy): domain Bacteria; phylum Acidobacteriota; class Thermoanaerobaculia; order Multivoradales; family UBA5704; genus DATARR01. The sequence continues at coordinate 6,807 of DATIOS010000535.1, read as the reverse complement.
CCCCGCCCCTTGCCATTTTCTCTTAAACGTGTAGAATCTGCGTCCCTGTCGCGGGGCGGGCCGGGAGCCGGTACCGCCGTCCGTTAACCTTTCTGTTCCGCAATGAAGCGGGGTGTTGCCCGTGGGCTTGATACCACTCTTGTCTCCCATGGTGCCAAGTTGGCCTTGGATGGCCTTCAGGCCAAAGGAGGTGCCTAAAAATGACTATGGCAGACTACTTTAACTTTGAGGAGGCTTTTGACTTCGACCCCGATTTGCTTGTTAGGGTCCTTAGAGGCAAGCTCGCTGGAGTAATTTTTCGCAAACTAATAACTCCTGACATCTGTCAACAGATCGTTGCGAATTTTTGGGCGAGCTCAGCCCTGAGAAAGAGAACGGATGCGGTTCCGGCGTCCTATGTAGGAACCTTTCACTATGGAAAAGCTTTGGAAACCTATCTCTTGGAATCAGAATCAACCAGGGAAGGCGTCGGTCGTTTGTTTGAGGGAACAAAAAATGTTGTCCAGAAACTATTAGGTGAGCTGGGCGAACAATTGAAGAAGGAAGAGGTGGACCTGCGCTTGGCTCGATATCAAGGTCGCTCGGCGGGCGCAATGCTGGTGAGGTCGTGGCAGAATGATGGGAAGTTTTCGTTGAATCCGCATGAAGACGGAGCCCAGCTTAGGACAACCCTGCAGGCGGGATTCGAAATTGAAAAAGTGGCAGCCTATTCTCCGGTTGCGGCTAATTTTTGCCTCGCCAATAGCGAGAGCGGCGGTGAGCTGCATTTCTGGAACTGGAAGCCGACTGACGATGATCGCCGAAGGCTTGGGTTGTTGGAGACGGGGTACCCCTACCCGCCGGAGCTATTGGAAAATATCGATCGTATGGTTATTCCAATCCGAACGGGCGACGCGTACTTCTTCAATGGTGGCCACATTCATGCTGTCGGAACCAAGGCGTCATCCGGGTCGCTGCGTCTAACAATATCATTCCTAATGGGCTTTAGCGATCCAAACACCGTGATCTATTGGACATAGCGAGATGAGGCCGCAGGGAGCGTGTGCTGGCAGCGTTAGAGGAGTGCTCAGCGCGTTGAGCTGCGCTTCGGGCGCGCTCCTGCAATAACTAAATTAGCGCCTATGCCCCCCACCCCCTTGCCATTTTCCCTCAACCGTGTAGAATCTGCGTCCCTGTCACGGGCGGGCCGGGATCCGGTGCCGCCGTTCGTCAACCTCTCTGTTCCGCAATGAAGCGGGACCGACCAAGTCCATAGGGAGGATCGCCGCACCCATGCGCACCTATGAGCTGATGTTCGTGGTCGACCCACGCGTCCCCGATGAGGACGTGGTGGCCATGACCACGGAGTATCGAAACATGATCACCGCCGGCGGCTCCACCATCACCGCCGAGGAGAACTGGGGCCGGCGCAAGCTGGCCTACACGATCGACAAGCTGAACGAGGGCAAGTACGTCCTGTTCTACGTCTCCAGCGAGGTCGGCAAGACGGCGCTGCCCGAGGTCGAGCACCGCATGCGCCAGAACGAAAAGATCCTGCGTTACCTGACGGTGCGCACCGACGAGGACCTGAAGCGGGCAGCCCGCCGGCAGCCGGCCGGAGGAGCGTCGCCGTCCGTGCCGAGAGAGGACCACGAGATCGGTCCCCTGGGCATCGACGCCGGTGTGGACGAGGAGGATATCTAAGCCATGGCACGCGCAAGAAAAGTGTTCTTCCGGCGGCGGAAGGTCTGCAAGTTCTGCGCCGACAAGATCGACTACATCGATTACAAGGACGTCAAGCTGTTGCAGCAGTTCATTCCGGAGCGCTCGAAGATCCTGCCGCGGCGGATCTCGGGTACTTGTGCCAATCACCAACGCCCCTTGCAGCAGGCCATCAAGCGGGCGCGCCACCTGGCGTTGATCCCGTTCACCACGGACTAGGAGGCCAGCGCTTGAGAGTCATCCTGCTCAGCGATCAGCGCCACCTCGGCAAGCGGGGCGAGGTGGTGGACGTCAAGCCCGGATTCGGGCGTAACTATCTCGTGCCGCAGGGCATCGCCCTCGAGGCGAGCCACGCCAACATCAAGTATTTCGAACAGCAGCGCGGCAAGATCGACGCCCAGCACGCCAAGGAGCGCGACGCCGCGGCCGAGATCGCCGCCAAGCTCTCCGGCCTGCGGTTGGAGATCCCCAAGCGGGTCGGCGATACGGGCACGTTGTACGGCTCGGTCACCGCCGGCGACGTGGCGGAGCTGCTGGAAAAGAAGGGCGTCATCGTCGACCGCCGGCGTATCGACCTCGAGGGCGGCATCAAGTCCCTCGGCGAACATCCCGTCCGCATCGAGCTCCATCCCGAGGTGGTCGCCGAGGTGACCGTCGCGGTGGTGGCGGCAGAATAAACGGCCGTACCGGGGCGCGAGCATTGGCTCGGAAATTGGCTCGAGAATAAATGTCGAGCGGACTCGAAAGTCCCGAGCGCCGCGCCCCTTCTATCGACGATTTCCTCGTCGAGCCTACGCGCGACCTGTCCGACTGGCGATGGCTGTGGTCCGGGGATCAGCAGTTCCCCATCCGCAGCCATCGCGGCCTTCTCGGCCGCATCGTCGTCGGCCTCAAGCGCGCCTTTCGTCCCCTCGTCAAGGTTCCCCAGAACGATCTCTGGGAGCGCCAGCGCATCTTCAACCTGATCCTGCTGGAGCACTTGGAGCGGCTGGAGATCGCCCGCGCCGAGCACCAGCGCCGCATCGAGTATCAGGAGGCCCTCGACGCCACGGGCATCCACGAGATCATGCGGCACAACGACGCCCTCTTCGCCCGCGCCGACCAGAAGCTGGACCGCTACCGGCGGGAGACCCGGGATCTGCTCGGCAGCCTCGGCGCCGCCCTGGCGGCGGTGGAGACGGCGCCCCAGGAAGCTCCGGCCGAAGTCGTCGCCCGCGCGGCCGTTTCCCGCAACTACGAAGAGCACGGCTACCTGGAGCTGGAACGTCGCTATCGCGGCACCGAGGAGGAGATCCGCGAGCGGATCGCCGCCTACCGGCCGTTCCTGAAAGACCTGCCCGCCGGCTCCGCCGTGCTCGATCTCGGCTGTGGCCGCGGCGAGGCCCTGGCTCTCCTGCGCGATTGGGGATTTGCCGGCCGCGGCGTGGATTCGAGCGCCCGCATGGCGCAGATCTGCCGCGACCGCGGGTTGACGGTCGAAGTGGGCGACCTCTTCGCGGTGCTGGCCGCGGTGGAGCCGGGGAGCCTCGGCGGCGTCGTCTCCTTCCACGTCATCGAGCACCTGCCGGGGGACGCGCTCGACCGCCTGGTCCGCCTGGCTTATCGCGCCCTGCGGCCCGGCGGCGTGCTCATCCTGGAGACTCCAAATCCGCTCTCCGTCGTCGTCGCCGCCCGCAACTTCTGGCTCGATCCCACGCACGTCCGTCCCGTCCATCCGGAGAGCCTCAAGCTGATGTACGAGCTCGCCGGCTTCGATCCTGTCGAAAGGCTCGACCTGCGCCCCTTCCCGGCCGCCGACCGCCTCCCCGAGATCGACCTCGCCAAGCTGCCTGCCGAGCAGAGGCCGCTGGCCGATCAGGTTAACCGCCTGCGCGACCGGCTGGACGATCTGCTGTTCGGGTGCCAGGACTTTGGGATGGTGGGGCGGAAGTAGGAGCGGTATGCCCTGCGCAGACCCTCATCACCCCGGCCCTCTTCTCCCGCCCCCTCCCAACCCCCCCACACCGGGAGAAGAGGGAGACAAGCAAGGAGAGGTTCTGCAGTGTGTTCCCCCTCTCCCGGTGTGGGGGGGTTGGGAGGGGGCGGGAGAGGGGGCCAGGGGGTGAGGGTCCGCCCCGAAGGGGCGCTGTAAGGGCCTCCCCCGTTAGGAGCCGTGCTCCTACGGCGGCGGCGGTTCCTGGCTCGGAGCGTCCTGCGGCCCGGGGCTGGTGGGCGGCAGCGGGCCGGTTCCCTTACCGTCCTTGGTGGGCATGGCCTCCCTCTCCTTCGGGATGTAGAACGCCTTCTGCTGATACCAGGGGAGGCTCGCGATGGTGGACCATTGCGGGTTGTACTGGCGGTTGGGCTCGGTGCCGGCAACGAAGGCTTCCTTCAGGGTGCGGGTGCCGGTGCCTCCCAGCAGGCCGCTGTAGTACTCGATGTCCTTGAAGGCCACGCCCGGCGGCGCCTGGAAGGTCTCGTCCTTCTGTAGCCAGCCGTCGGCGAGACCGCGCTCGGCGATCGTCCGCCACATGGGCAGCGCGGCGACGGCGCCGCTCATGCCGGCGCCCAGCGACCTTTTCACGTCGTAGCCCACCCAGGTGAGGATGGTGTAGCGCGGCGTGAAGCCCACGAACCAGGCGTCGGAGAAGTCGTCCGTGGTGCCCGTCTTGCCGGCGATGTCGATCGGCAGGTCGTGGATGGCATAGGCCGTGCCGTGATCCACCACGCCCTCCATCATGTGGCTGAGCACGTAGGCGACGGGCGGCGTGATGGCGCTGTAGGTGGCGGGGAAGTGCTGCATCAGCACCTGGCCGTCCGGCGTCGTCACCTTCTCGATCGTGTAGGGCTCGATGTGGGTGCCCTGGTTGGCGATGGTGGCATAGGCGGCGGCCACCTCCATGGGAATCAGGTCGGCGGAGCCGAGGGCGATCGAGGGCCAGGTCGGCAGCGGCGTCTGGATGCCGCAGCGGTGGGCGAAGTCCACCACCCGCTTGCCGGAGATCAGGTCGAGCAGCTTGACCGCCGGCACGTTGATCGATTGCTCCAGAGCCCGCCGCAAGGTCACGATGCCATAGTGCTTGTGGTAGTAGTTCTCCGGCCAATAACTGAGCTTGCCATCGGCGCCGGTGAAGCCCGTGGGCGCGTCGAGCAGCGTGTCGGCGGGAGTCCAGCCCGCCTCCAGGGCGGCGCCGTAGACGAACGGCTTGAAAGAGGATCCCACCTGGCGGCGGGCCTGCGTGGCGCGATTGAACTTGTTGCGGTCGAAGTTCCAGCCGCCCACCATGGCGCGCACCGCGCCCGTCTGCTGCTCGAGCACGATGGCGGCGCCTTCCATCGCCGGCTCCTGCTCCAGCATGAGACGCGGGGGAGCCGCTGGAGCGGCTGCCGGCGCGGGCGCCTTGGACTTGGCGGCGGGCGCCTTGGCCGGCGGCACTTCGAAGCGGAACCAGGCCACGGCTCCCCGCTTCAGCAGGTCGGACGCCTGCTTGCGGTTGGTCCAGGCGTAGCCTTCCGGCTCCAGGGAGTAGACCTCCCTGCCGATCTTCACCCGCGCCTCTTTGGGACCGGAGTCCAGGACCAGACCCTGATACCAGCGGCCCAAGACCGGCTTGCCCTGCCCCCAGGTGGGCAACATCTGGGTTTCCAGGTTGGCGGCCTCCAGCGTCGAGATCGGACCCCGCCAGCCGCGCCGGTGGTCGAGCTTGACGAGGCCGGAGCGGACGGCAGCCTCGGCCGCCAGTTGCATCTGCGAATCCAGAGTGGTCTGCACCTGCAAGCCGCCGCCGTAGAGCGTGGTGGCGCCGTAGTTGGTTTCGAGGATCTTGCGAATGTCCTCGGCGAAATAGGGCGCGAAGCTCTCCTCCGGCTGCTGCGGAATCACCAGCATCGGCGTCGCGAGCGCTTGCTGGTACTCCTCCTGGGTCTTGATGAACCGTTCCTCGAACATGCGCCGCAGCACCCGGTCGCGCTGCTTGAGCACCAGGTCCGGCGTGCGGTAGGGGCTGTAGCGGCTGGGTGCCGGAATGATGCCGGCGAGCATGGCGGCTTCGGGCAGGGTCAGCTTGGCGGCCGGCTTGTCGAAGTAGTAGCGGGAGGCGGCTTCCACTCCGTAGTTGCCGTGGCCGAGGTTCACCAGATTTAGATACATGGTGAGGATCTGCGGCTTGCTGTACGTCTTTTCGAGCTCGACGGCCAGGAAAGCTTCCTCGACCTTGCGCTTCCAGATCCGCTCGCGGGAGAGGAAGAGGCTGCGGGCGAGCTGCATGCTGATCGTCGACGCTCCCTCGACCACCTTGCCGCGCCGCAGGTCGGTGAAGGCGGCGCGGGCGATGCCCATGGCGTCGATGCCGCCGTGGCGGAAGAAGTTCGCGTCCTCCGAGGCGAGCACCGCGTTCTGCATGATCTGCGGCATCTCGCTTTCCTTCAGCATCACCCGCCGCTCGCGGGCGAAGGTGGCGAAGGGCCGGCCGTTGCGGTCGAGGAGCTGGGTCACCAGGCTGGGCGTGAAAGGGCCCATGGCCTCGACGCGCGGCACGTGAATGGCGGCGGCGATGGCGACGCCGCTCACCGCGCCCACCAGCAGCGCCAGCAGCACCGGCCAGGTCCAGCGCAACAGCCTGCGGCCCTGCGGTGGGGCAGGCGGATCGTAGCGGGAGGGGCGCGGCGATTCCGGCGACAATGATTCGTGCTCCATGGTTCGCATTATAGGCGGCCGCGGACGGGTTGGCTTGTCCGGCTTGTTCACCTCGGCCGGCAGTGATAAAAAGACGGGTCAAGCCAGGATCGCAACCGGCACTTCGGAGGACCGAATGGAACCGCAGTCTCCGCCACCTCCAGCCTCGCCTTTCAACCCCGTGCCCCGCCCGGTGCCTCCCCAGGGCGGCGGAGGCTGTAGCAAGCCGCTGGTCGTCGGCTGCATCGTCGTCATCCTGGTGGTCGCCATCGCCGTGCTCGGCGGTCTCTACTACGTCGGCACCCACGCCGTCGCTCTCTTGCAGTGGTCCCTGGGGCAGATGGAGACCAACCTGCTGGCGCAGCTGCCGAAGGACGTGACGCCCCAGGAGAAGGCAGACCTGCAGCAGGCCTTCGCCGACGTGCGCACCGCCATCCAGGACGGAAAAGTGC
>DATIOS010000534.1:0-15938 GCA_035472915.1 Thermoanaerobaculia bacterium | reverse complement strand
CAGGGACACCGACACCGAGAGCGACGTCACGACGGCGGTGAACGACACGATGCCCAGAGGGAGCTTGAGGAGCAGGAAGGCCATCCCCTTCCAGGTCACGGGATTGGCCAGGAAGGCCTTCACCCGCTGCCAGAATCCGTTGGCACTGGCGGTCGGGGGAGGAGCCATCGGCGGCACCTCGGCCCCCAGCAGGCCGATGGCAAGCCGGCGTTCCAGTGCCGACATTCCCCAGCTGCCGGCGAACACCAGGGCGAGGATGGGAATGCCGACCCAGATCACCGTCAAGCCGTAACCCAGCGTCAACCCCACGGTCAGAAAGACGAAGTAGATCAGCCCCAGCGGGAAGGCCAGGAGCAGGTAGAGCAGGTTCGCATAGGTGCGCCAGCGGAACGGCGCCATGAAAAAGTAGGCGAGGGCGCCGGAGAAGCTCAAAGCGTCATTCTCGGATTCGAGGGTCATGGTGGTTCCTCCTCGGAGGGGACTACGAGGGGGAGGTGAGGAGGGTTTCAGCCGTGTCGGGAGAAGCAGGCCGGGCTGATGAGGGTCTGATACGCTATTGCGCCCATCGGGCCAGGGTGGAGGAGTGGAATCCCAAGCAGGCTGCGGAGACAACTATGCAATCGTTTCAGGAGCTGATCCTCAAACTTTCGGAGTTCTGGGCGCGCGAGGGCTGCGTCTTGCAGCAGCCCCTCGACCTGGAGGTGGGGGCCGGCACCATGCACCCGGACACCTTTCTGCGCGTCCTTGGGCCCGAGCCCTGGCGGGTTGCCTACGTGCAGCCATCGCGCCGCCCCGCCGACGGCCGCTACGGCGACAATCCATTCCGGCTCGGCAAGCACCACCAGTTCCAGGTGATCCTCAAGCCCTCGCCGCTCGACGTGCAGCGGCTTTACATCCGCAGCCTGGAGGCCATCGGCCTCGATCTCACCCGCCACGACCTCCGCTTCGAGGAGGACAACTGGGAAGCGCCCACGCTCGGCGCCTGGGGCGTCGGCTGGCAGGTGATGCTCGACGGCATGGAGATCACCCAATTCACCTACTTCCAGCAAGCGGGCGGCATGGAGCTCAAGCCCATCAGCGCCGAGATCACCTACGGCCTGGAGCGCCTCACCATGTTCCTTTCGCTCTCGCAAAGCATCTATGAGATCGATTGGGTGGAAGGGCTCGCCTACGGCCAGGTGCGCAAGCAGGAGGAGTACGAGCTCTCCCGGTATTACTTCGAGCTGGCGGACGTCGCCTTCCTGCAAAGCCAGTTCAATGGATTGGAGAAGGAGGCGCAGCGCTGCCTGGAGGCCGGGCTGGTGCTGCCTGCCTACGAGAACGCCCTCAAGTGCTCGCACGCCTTCAACGTTCTCGACGCCCGCGGCGCCGTCTCGGTGACCGAGCGCGTGGGCTTGATGAAGAGGGTGCGCGACCTCGCCGTCGCCTGCGCCAAAGCGTACGTCGAGAGCCGCGAGCGCCAGGGCTTCCCCATGCTGCGCGGACCGGAGCGCGAAGCCTATGGAGTTGGAGCGGAGGTTGCCGATGCCGCGCGGTGAGTATCTTTTGGAGATACGGAGCGAGGAGATTCCGGCCCGCATGCTGGAGCCGGGAGTGCGCGAGCTGGCGACCCGCGTCTTCGAGGAGCTGATGGCCCGCGGCATCGGTCCCCACGAGGTGGAGACCGGCTACACGCCGCGCCGCTTGGTGCTCATCCTTTCCGGCCTGCCGGAAGGCGAGCCGGACCGCGAGGAGCAGGTGATGGGGCCGCCCGTGCGCGCCGCCTTCTCGGCCGACGGCCAGCCGACGCCCGCCCTCCAGGGCTTTGCCAAGCGGACGGGCCTGGAGCCGGACCAGCTAACAAGAGTACAGACGGAGAAGGGCGAGTACCTGAGCGCGACGAAAAAGATCGCCGGCCGGCCCACCCGCGAAGTGCTGACGGAGATCGTGCCCCGTATCCTCGCGGCGATCTCCTGGGCCAAGACCATGCGGTGGGGGAGCGGCACGGGACCGTGGGTGCGGCCGGTGCATGGGATCATTTCGCTGCTCGACGGCGAAGTGGTGCCGTTCGAGCTTTTCGGCATCGCGGCTGGAAACTCGACGCAGGGCCATCCCACCCTGTCGCCCGCGACCTTCACCGTCACCGGGGTTGCGGACTACAAAAGCCAGCTCGCCGCCCGCCACCTTGAAGTGCGGCCGGCCGAACGCCGCAGCGCGCTTCAAGACGCCATGCGCCGCCGGGCCGAGGCCCTGGGAGGAACGCTGGTGGACGATCCGTCGCTGCTCGACAAGCTGGCGGCTATCTGCGAGATCCCCGGCGTCATGGAAGGGAGCTTCGGCGACGCCTTCCTGGAGCTGCCGGCCGAGGTGCTCGCCACCAGCCTGCGCGATCACCAGAGCGCCCTCACCGTGGCCGCGCCCAGCGGCAATGGGAAGCTCCTGCCTTACTTCCTTACCGTCATGGACCGTCCGGACGACCCTGTGGGCCGCGTCCGCTCCGGCAACGAGTGGGTGGTGGCGGCGCGCCTCGCGGACGCCCGCTTCTTCTATGGCGAGGACCACAAGGCGGGTCTCGCCAGGCGGGCCGAGCAGCTCCAGTCCCTCAACTTTCATGAGCGTCTGGGGAGCTACGCCGTCAAGACCCTGCGCCTGGAATCGCTGGCGGCGACGATCTGCGACCAGCTCGGCTGGGCGGCGGAGAAGGTGCCCGCGGTTGAAGCCGCGCGCCTCCTCAAAGTTGATCTCGCCACCGAGATGGTGAAGGAGTTCACCTCCCTCCAGGGGATCATGGGCGGCATCTACGCCCGCGAGGAGGGGCAGCCGGAACCTGTCTGGCAAGCCGTCTACGATCAATATCTGCCGGCTTCGACCGAGGATCCGCTGCCCCGCGGCCGGGTGGGGCAGGTCACCGCCCTCGCCGACCGTCTCGACACCCTGGTGGGCATCTTCGGCCTGGGGCTCATCCCCACCGGCAGCAAAGATCCCTTCGGCCTGCGCCGCGCCGCCCAGGGCGTGGTGCGCATCTGCCTCGAAGGGGGCCTCGCCCTGGACCTGGAGAAGGTGGCCGTCGAAGCCGCGAAGCTCTTCGGAGATCGCTTGACCCGTAAGCCGGAGCAGATCCTCGACGATCTAAGAGCCTTCCTCAACGACCGCGTGCGCTATCTGCTGGGTCTGGCAGGCTACGCCTACGACGAGATCGAAGCCGCCCTGGCCGTGGGCGTCAGCAACCTGCCGGATCTCCGCGCCCGGGTGGACGCCCTGCACAAAGTGCGGGAGACACCCGGCTTCCTCAACGTGGTACTGGCGGCCAAGCGCATCGCCAATATCGTCAAGGACGCCGCCGATCGACCCTTCGACGAAGCGCGTCTCGTGGAACCGGCCGAGAAGGATCTGGCCGCCGCCTTCAACAAGCTGGGCACCGACATCGAGTCGGCCGCCGCCGCGGGAGACTACGAGCGCTGCCTGCGCCGCGTCGCCGATCTCGCCCCGGTGCTCGACAAGTTCTTCGTCGAGGTCATGGTGATGACCGAGGACGAAGCCGTTCGCACCAACCGCCTCGCGCTCCTTCAGGCGATCGGCAGGGCCGTTTCGAAGACGGCGAAGCTTACGGAGATGGTGGTGGACAAGGCGGAGGCGCGGGCGAAGGCGGTGTAGGCGGGGAGCCGGCGGCCATTCGGATCTCCTGACTCAGGGAGATGATAACTTGTCGCGGTTTCCAGGAAAGGAACCGCGCCGCTATGCCTTCGATGGCTCACGAGATCCTCGTGGATCTCTTCAAGAATCGTCCGTCTCTCGCCGCCGAGATCTTGACCGAGGTGCTGGGTGTCTCGCTTCCGGCTTACAGCGAAGCCCGCCTCGCCTCGGCCGACTTGACCGAGATCCAACCCGCCGAATACCGCGCCGACGTCGTCGTCGTCCTTCTCGACCACGACATCCCGGTCCGGATGATCATCGTCGAAGTCCAACTGGCGGTGGATCCCAGGAAACGCTTCAGTTGGCCGGCCTACGTGACGGTCTCACGCGCTATCCATGGGTGCCAGGCGGGCCTTCTGGTCGTCGCCCCCGATCCGGCCGTAGCCGGCTGGTGCGCGGAGCCGATCGAGATCGGCGTCCCCGGCTTTGTCCTGAACCCGCCGGTGCTGCGCCGCACGGCCGTTCCGGTCGTGACGGATCCTGAGGAGGCAACTCGCCGTCCTGAGCTCGGAGTGCTTTCCGCCCTGGCACACGGCGACACGGAGCAGGGAGCGACGATCGCCGCCACTGTGCTGCCGGTGATTGAGGGACTCGACGAAGACAGGGCCAGGCTCTACTTCGATCTCGTGTACAATTCCTTGAATGACGCGGCTCGCCGCACGCTGGAGACGATGATGAAGGGCTACGAATACCAGAGCGATTTCGCGAAAAAGTACGTGGCCCAAGGGCTCACTCAGGGACGCGCCGAGGGCCGTACCGAGGGCCGCGCCGAAGGACGAGCCGAGGGACGTACCGAAGAGGCGGCGCGCGCCGTGCTGACGGTGCTTCGGGCTCGCGGTATCGCGGTGCCGGACGCGGCCCGCGAGCGCATCCTGGCCCAGAAAGATCCGGAGCGACTGAGTCGCTGGCTGGAGAAGGCCGCCGTTGCCGCTTCGGTCGCCGCAGTCATCGACGAGCCGAACTGAAGCCTGCGCTTTTGTGCGGGTGCCGCATCGGGGAAGAGAATTCCTGAGTTTCGGGATCTTCCCGTCATATAAGATCCCCTCGTTTTTATATAGAGAAGCCCTCGAAACCCGCATCGGAGCCGTTCCTCTCCGCCTGTCCTCGGCTGCGGAGTCCAAATCCTCCCTTCTGCTATATACCGCTGTCGAGGACTTATATAATTCCTGCGCGGTTGACTCACTGATAAGCCTGGTTTCATATAATCTAACTGATTCTATATATGAATCGGGCTTCGATCTATATGACAGCCACGAATTCTTATATGAATCCGTATCCACAAAGCCTCAAGGGTCCCCGGTTAGGCCTTGAGGAGCGGCTCCGAAGCGCTCCGCGGCCGGGAACCTATATACACTTGCGGAGGTCTTATATGCCGCGGGCGCTTCTGCGCCTTTGGCGCCCTCCTGGTATATGCTCCCGGCACGAAATCATATACAGGGGCTGCCGCCAGAGGCTTGGTGGCGGCGCGAGGAGGTCAACTTGTTCACGAGCTTGGATCTTGACGAAGCGCTGTTCATGAAAGCGTGGTCGCTGTCCCGCATCAAGACGAAAAAGGCCTTCGTGGAGGAAGCGCTGAAGATGTACCTGCAGCTTTACGAGCAGGCCGGAGTGCGCTCTCTGCGCGGCAAGCTGGTGTGGCAGGCGGATCTGGACGCGATCCGGGAGGAGCGCGGTGCAGGTTCTCGTTGATTCGTCCGTCTGGATCGACTACTTCACGGGGGCGGCCACGCCCGAGGCGGACCTTCTGGATTCGCTCCTCGGCCGCTCTCCTTTGGTGGTGGCCGACGTGGTGATGATGGAGGTTCTCCACGGGCTGCCGGACGAGGTGCACAGGAAGCAGGCCCGCGAGGCGATGGGAAAGTTCTGGCAGGTCGATCTGGCCGGTTTCGATCTCGCCGAGAAAACGGCCGTCAACTTCCACACCCTGCGCGCCCGGGGCATCCCCGTGCGCACCGCCGAGTGCCGGATCGCCACCTTCTGCCTCGTCTACAACTTCGCGCTCCTGCACTCCGCGCCGGCTTACTACGAGCCGTTCGAGAAGTACTTGGGGTTGCAGGTGATGCGGTAGGCGGGCAGTTGAGGCTGGAGCGCCCCGAAGGGGCTCAGGCATGTAGCCCGGGGTCAGAGCGCCGAAGGCGCGGCGACCCCGGGAAAATGAACCCAGAGTCTCCCCAAGTCCCGAAGGGGCGGCGGCGGATTTCAGTCGAGCCGGGCGAGGGAACTGCTGCCGCCCTTTCAGGGCTTGAAAACCGGGATCTTGCCCATTCCGGGGGCGCCGCTTCGCTCTGCCCCCGGCTACATGCCTGAGCCCCTTCGGGGCACGTGACTTGAAGTCCCCATTCAGGGGGCGCTGTTCATAGCCCTGGCATTTATGCCCGGGCGGGGCTGCGGTCACCAAAGACTGAGCCTCCGAGCTTCGGAGACGCGCCTTATCCAAGCTCCACCGCCGTGAAATCTCCATACACCGCATGCCCCCCCGGCTCCGCCGGCCGGTTCCCGGGACGCACGAGCAACCCGGTGCGCATTCCGGCCGCCGCGGCGGCGTCGAGCTCCTCGCGCACGTCGCTCAGGTAGAGGATCTTCGCGGCCGGCAACTCGTACGCTGCGGCAATGGCGGCGTAGGCGGTCGCTTCGCGCTTGGGGCCGGTCGTGGTGTCGTGGAAGCCTTCGAAGAGAGGCGTCAGATCGCCATAGGTCGTGTGGCCGAAAAGGAGCTTCTGGGCGTAGACGCTGCCGGAGGAGAAGACCCGTAGGCGGCGGCCCGCCGCGTGCCAGGCGGCGAGCGCATCCGGCACGTCGGGGAAGACGTGCCCTTGAATGGTGCCGCTCAAGTAGCCCTCTTCCCAGATCACTCCCTGGAGGAGCTTCAGGCCGGTTGATTTCCGGTCCTCGGCCATGAGCCGACGGGCATAATCCGCGCCGTTTTCGAAGGGAGCCAGGACGGCGCCCTGGGCGACCTCCGCGTCGTAATCCTGGCGCAGGCGGGAGAGCGCCGCCGCGAGCTCTGGATCGGGGTCGGGCCGGCCGCAGTAGTCGTCCAGACGGGCGGCGGCGTAGGGGAAGAGGACGTCGTAAACGAAGGAGATCGAGGTCGTCGTGCCTTCGATGTCGGTCAGGACGGCCGCGATCTCCCTGGGTGCGGTCACTCGCTACAGCGTCCGCTGGAACGGGATGTAGGTGGGTCCGAAGCAGAGGGGCTGGAACTTCGAATCCTCGCCGGACTCCGTGTAGTGGGGCGCCCAGCCGGACGGGTCCTGGAACAGGCGGATGGCCCGGATGGTCTTGTCCATGCAGAGATCGAACCAGTGGTGGGTGCCGCGCGGCACACGGATCATGTCGCCCTTGGTCATCTCCAGGCTGAACACCGGTCCCTCGGTGGGGTGGATGTGGAACAGGCCGCGGCCGTGGACGATGAAGCGCACCTCGTCCTCGTCGTGCCAGTGCTCCTTGTTGAAGCGGGCGAGCATGGCGTCGAGGCCGGGGGTCGTGGGCTTGACGTTGATGACGTCCGCCGTCACGTAGCCGCCCTCCTTCATCAGGCGCTGAATGGGCTCCTGATAGGCGTCCAGGATCTCCTGGTCGTCCGCGTCGTCGGCGAGCGAGTCCGACCCTTCGAACTTGCTGTACCAGATACCCACTCCGGCAAGGAAGCCGAAGATCTCGTGAGGGTCCTCCAACACTCGTCCTTCCTGGGGGATATTCAGCGTTGCCATACACTGTCCTCCTCGCGCCTACGGCGCGTCTCAACTTCTCTGGTGCTCGAATCTAGCAGAAAGGTGACAGGTGGGGTCCGTCATCGCGCCGGGCCTTTTTTGCTACAGTCCCTCCGCGCCATGGAACCCGCTCAAGATCCCCGCACCGTTCTATCTTCCGCGGCCCGGCTCTTCTACGACCGCGGCTGGATGTGGGGCACGGCGGGCAACCTTTCCCTGCGCCTGGCCGACGGCAGTTTCTGGATCACCGCCAGCGGCAAGGCGAAGGGGCGGCTCGGAGCGGCCGACTTCCTGCGCATCGCGCCCGGCGGCGAGGTCTTGGAGCGGGGCCGGCCGGATGACCGCCCGTCCGCCGAGACCAGTCTTCACGACGCGATCTACCGGTTGTTCCCCCAGGCAGGCGCCTGCTTCCACGTCCACACGATTTCCGGCAACATCGCGGCTCGCCTCGCCGATGGGGAAGACCTCCTCCTGCCGCCGCTCGAGATGCTCAAGGGACTGGGTGTCTGGGATCAGGACCCCAGCGTCGGGCTCGCCGTCTTCGCCAACCATCTGCACGTGCCGAAGATCGCCGAGGAGCTGGTGGCCCGATTTTCCTTCTCGCCGCCGGAGGTTCCCGGCTTCCTCATCCGCGACCACGGTCTCACGACCTGGGGCAGGGACGCCGACGGCGCACTCCACAACGTCGAGCTCTTCGAATACATTTTCGGCTACATCGCAGCGGCCCGAACGGCGGGCTTGGACGCTTAATCGATCACGATGCCCTTGAGGTCCTCTTCGGGCTGGGGCAATTTGATTCCCAGGTCCTCCAGCGTCTCGACGAGCACGGTGGCCACCACCAGGTTGCGGAACCATTTCTTGTCGGAGGGCACGACGTACCAGGGAGCCCAGTTCTGACTGGTGCGACTGAGAATGTCCTCGTAGGCCTTCGTGTACTCGTCCCAGTGGCCGCGATCGATCAGGTCGCCTTTGCGGAACTTCCACTGCTTGGCGGGATCGTCCAGGCGCTCCTGAAGGCGTCTCTTCTGCTCGTCTTTGGAGATGTGGAGGAAGAACTTGATCACCGTGGTTCCGGTCTCCGCGAGCAGGCGCTCGAAGTCGTTGATCTGATCGTAGTGGCGGTGCCAGACTTCCGGCGGCTCGAGCTTGAGCACCCGCACCGGTAGCAGTTGCTCGTAGTGGCTGCGGTTGAAGATCACCATTTCGCCCGCGCCCGGCACCTTGGAGTGGACCCGCCACAGAAAGTCGTGCTCCCGCTCCTCCTGGGTTGGGACCTTGAAACCCACGGCCCGCACGCCCAGCGGATTGACGCCCTCGAAGACATGGCGGATGGTGCCGTCCTTGCCGCTGGTGTCGGTCCCTTGAAGCACGACGAGCACTTTGTGCTTGTGCTCGGCCCACAGCGCCTCCTGGATCGCTTCCAGCCGCTGGTTGAGAGGCGCAAAGCGTTGCTCCGCCTCCTTCTTGCCGCCCTTGAAGCCCTTGGTCGACCCTGGATCGAATCTCTTGAGATTGACCTTCTTTCCTGGCTCCACCCGAAATCTCTTCATGGACTCTCCTTTGATCAGCGGGCCACAAGCTGCCCTTGAGTCTATCCCTACCTCGAGGACGCTGGCGCAGGCCTTCAGATTCAACTGTCCCGACAACCGAATGCCGCAGCACTCCTGTTTATTAGGAGGTCCCAACGGATCGCCGATCAACCGCCCATCAGGGCTTCTTCGAGAGGACAACCACGATGCGCAGACTGACTCTGTCTCTACTGGGATTGGCGTTGCTCTCCACTGCGGCGGCCGCACTGGCGGAGGAGCCTGTCGCGGCCGACCTTTCGACGCCGGCAGCCGCGGAGGCGCCGTTGGTCACGTCGCCGGCGCCTCTCAGCCTGCTCCCCGAGAATCCGCAGCCCGCCTTCACGCTCCCCTGCCCGCCGGAGCCGGTTGTGACCTGCAACACGTGCTTCCTTCTCGGAACGTATTACAGCTATCAATGCACGACGTTTTGCGTGAACGGAGTCTTCCACCGGAGTTGCTCGTACTGCGGGTCGGGTTGCCCGCTGTAGGGGGGGCGATCATAGGTCCGGGGGCAAGGCTGCAGGCGTGCTGGCCCCCGGACAGGCTTATCCTCTGTCGTCAGCCGGCAAACTTCGTCTCCTGCTTACCGGCGCCGCCAATACGGTCGCGGAACAATCTTTCGGTTAACATCTACCGGCGGCCCCTTTACGCTCAGGTCGACACCACTGCCGGTGATCGTGCCGCTAGCGTCGGCCGTGAGCCAGCCGAAACCCCCCGGAGCCTGCAGCTCCACCCTGATCTCGACGGCCGTGGGTGCTAACAGGGCACCGGGATGCTCGGCGTTCTCGCCGTCTTTCGGCTCGCCGCTAACGGGAGGATTCTCCTCAGGTCGACGAAGCTTCCGTTCCATGGCTCGGCTCTTGGCATTCACCTTCATTTCGATTCGCTGGGCGATCTCGGCTGAGCTGAGCGCCTTGCGCGTGATCTTTACCTCTACGACCTTGGCGCCTTCGAGCTTGGTCTGGGTGAGCGCCACCTTGACGAGGGCGGGAATGCGCTCGACTGCGACCTGGTCCCAGTCGAAGAGGTTGTCGTCGATGTTGGGGTCTTGGAACACGCCCAAAAGGTCGACGGGTGACGGACCACTCAGCTCGCCTCCCTTGTAGTCGTAGGAGTCGACGTTCACGAGTTTGGCCGGGTCCTGCACCTCGAGGCTCGCGGTGCTCAAGTTCATCTTGAAGCGCACGGCACGGCGCTTGCCCGGCAGCTTCTGGCGGTAGGTCTGGAGCATCGTCGTGAACTGTGGCTCGTTCCACAGCGGTCCGGCGGGCGCCGGTGGTGCCGGCGCGCCGGAAGAAGTCGCTGGCGCCTGCTGGCAGCTCGCCACGCTGATTGCCGTTGCGATGGTCAGCGACGCCAGGGTCAGCCAGGCAAAGGTCGTGCGCATGGAGCACCTCCTCTCCTAGTACATATGCAAAGCGGCCCAGCCGCGAGACGATTGCCTAGCTACTTTCCCCGGAAAAACTCGGCTTCATGAAAGTATAGCCTCAAGGTGCTTGCGGTTGACTATCCATTCTTGGTGGAGGCGGGCCTGACGCCGCCTCCCTGATACGATCCCCCCGCCCATGACGTCCCCGCCCTCCCCGTCCCGCCTCGACCGCGACCTTCTGCTCTGGATGTACGAGCGAATGGGACTGATCCGCGAGTTCGAGGAACGGCTGAAGACTCTGGTGGAGCGGGGGGTGCCGGTGGGGCCGGTCCACTTCTATTCGGGGCAGGAGGCGGTGGCGGTGGGGGTTTGCGCGGCGCTTCGTCCTGAGGACTGGATCGCCTCGACGCATCGCGGCCACGGTCACTGCATCGCCAAGGGGGTGGACGTTCGTCCCATGATGGCCGAGCTGTACGGCAAGGCGACGGGGACCAACCGCGGCAAGGGCGGCTCGATGCACATCACGGATGTGCGGGTGGGGATGCTCGGGGTCAACCCAATCGTGGGAATGGGAGTGCCGCACGCCGTGGGCGCGGCTCTTTCAGCCCGGGTGCGCGGGACGGACGAGGTGGCCGTGGCCTTCTTTGGGGAGGGCGCGACCAGCATGGGCGTCGTCCATGAGGCAATGAACATGGCCGCCGTGTGGTCCCTGCCGGTGGTCTTCGTCTGCGAGAACAACGGCTATGCCCAGGCGACGCCGGTCGAGTACGCGGTGGCGGCCGACCGCATCTCGGATCGGGCGGCGGCTTATCGCATGCCGGGCGTCACCGTCGACGGCCAGGACGTGCTTGCCGTCTTAGAGGCAGCCGGCGAGGCGGTGCGAAGGGGCCGGGCCGGCGACGGTCCGAGCCTCGTCGAGTGCATGACCTACCGCTACCACGGCCACCACCAAGGCGATGAGACTCTCCGCTATCGCACGGCGGACGAGGAGCGGACGGCCCGCGAACGCGACTGTTTGCGCCGTTTTCGGGAGGTTCTCTCGGCTCAGGGATTCCCGGTGGCGGAGATCGACGGCATCGACGTGCGCAACCGGGAGCGGCTGGACGAGGCGATCGCCTTCGCCGAGTCGAGCCCGCTGCCCGGACCGGAGCAGTTGCTGGCGGACGTGTATGTGGAGAGTCGATCTTGAGCACCGAGGTCGCAACCCGCGAGCTGACCTTCAGCCAGGCGATCAACGAAGCGCTGCGCCAGGCGATGCGTCTCGATCCCACGGTGATCGTGATGGGGGAGGACGTGGCCGGAGCCGCAGGGCGCGCCCATCTGGGGCTCTCCGATGCTTGGGGCGGACCGTTGCGCGCCACCCGCGGCCTGATCGGCGAGTTCGGCCCGCAGCGGGTGATCGACACGCCGATCTCGGAGATGGGATTCGTCGGCGCCGCCGTGGGCGCGGCCATGACGGGCTTGCGTCCGGTGGTAGAGATCATGTTTGCCGATTTGATCGGTTGTTGCTACGACCAGATCATCAATCAAGCGGCGAAAATGCACTACATGATGGGGGGACAGGTTGATCTGCCTCTCGTCATCCGCACCGCCTACGGCATGCACGGCTTCAAACGCAGCTACGGCGGCGGCGCGGCGGCCCAGCACTCACAGACGCTCTACGCCGTACTCGCCCACGTCCCCGGCCTCAAGGTCGTCGTTCCTTCGACGGCCTACAATGCCAAGGGGCTCACCCTCGCCGCCATTCGCGACAACGGTCCTGTGGTGGTGATGGAGCACAAGTTTCTCGGCAGCGCCGCCAAGGGGCCGGTGCCGGAGGGTGACTACGTGATCCCCATCGGCAAGGCGGAGATCGTTCGCCGCGGTACGGACGTCACCCTTTGCGGTATCGGCCGCATGACGCACGTCTGCCTGGAGGCGGCGGAACTGCTGGCCTCCCGAGGCACGAGCGCTGAAGTCGTGGACGTGCTGACTCTCGCGCCTCTCGACGAGGCCACGATTCTGGAGTCCGTCGCCCGCACGCATCGTCTGGTGGTGGTGGACGAGGACACGCCGACCGCTTCGATGGCGCGTGATATCGCGGCTCGTGTCGCCGATAAAGGTTTCGATTGGCTCGACGGCCCCATCAAGACCGTCACCGCGCCCGAGGCGCCAGTTCCCTTCGCCGCCGTCCTCGAAGCCCTTTACGCTCCGCAGGCCGCGAACGTCGTGGCCGCGGTGGACGAGATTCTCGGCTAGACGGACTTATCCCGTGGCGCAGCGCATCGTCATGCCGTCCTTCGGGATGTACACCGCCGAGGGAAACCTCGGACGCTGGCTCGTTCCCGCGGGCTCGGTAGTTGAGGCGGGCGATCTTATCGTCGAGGTCGTCACCGAGAAAGCCACCTATGAGGTCGAGTCGCCAGGGTCAGGCATTCTCCATCCTGTAGCGGTCGAGGGAGAAAACCTGACGGTCGAAGGATTGATCGGCTGGATTCTCGCCGAGGGTGAGTCGTTGCCTGAAGCCGAAGGTGTGAAGAGATCCGAGCCGGAGCGGATCAAGGCGAGCCCCATCGCGCGGCGTCTGGCGGCAGAGAAGGGAATCGATCTTGCGACTCTCACCGGCACCGGCCCGGGCGGGCGGATCGTGGAGGCCGATGTGCTTGCCGCGGCCCCAGCCTCCTCGATCAAGTCCGCTTGGAAGGTTCGCGAGCGGATTCCCCTGACCGGCGCGCGAAAAACGATCGCGGAACGTCTGCGCCGGACCGTGGACACCGCGGTTTCGCTCACGCTTACACGAGAAGCTCGGGTGGACGCGCTGGTGGCGGTCCGCAAGAACCTGGCGATTTCGTGGGACGCGCTGTTCGTCAAGATCTTCGCCGAGTCGCTGCGGGAGCGGCCGGAGCTGAACGCAGTGATCGAAGGCGGTGAGATCCTCCTCCTCGACGAGGTCCACGTGGGTTTCGCCGTTTCGCTTCCCGGTGGCTTGGTGGTGCCGGTGGTTCGTGATGCGGATAGCAGGCCGCTTGCCGAAATCGCAGCTGACATTCGCGAGCTGGCCGAACGTGCTCGGTCGGGATCGCTACGCCCCCAAGACGTTCTCGGCGGCACGGCGACGGTTACGAATCTTGGGGCACATGGGATCGATGCCTTCACGCCGGTGCTCAATCCGCCGCAGTCGGTGATTCTCGGCGTTGGCCGCATTGCCCAAAGGCCGGTCGTAGAGGATGGTCAGCTTGTCGTGGCCTGGACCTGCATCCTGAGCCTCACCTTCGATCACCGGGTAACGGATGGTGCTCCGGCGGCGGATTTGCTGGATGCTGTGGCGCGGCGGATGAGCGAAAACAAAGAAAGAACCTAACGATGTCCACTTCTTCCTTACCGACTGCCGCCGAGCTCGCTCGCCGCATCCGCCGCCATTCGGTGCTGATGACGAGCCGCGCGAATGCTTCGCATATCGGCTCGTCGCTCTCCATGGCGGATCTCCTTGCCATTCTCTACAGTGAATTCTTGCGCTTCGATCCCCGGCGTCCGGAGTGGCCGGAGCGCGACCGCTTCATCCTGAGCAAGGGGCACGGTTGCGCTGCCCTCTACGCTGTGCTTGCCGAGACCGGCTACTTTCCCGTTGAGCGGCTGGAAACCTTTTATCAAGACGGCTCGCCGCTCGCCGGGCACGCCACCCACAAGGACGTGGCGGGCGTCGAGGTCTCGACCGGTTCGCTCGGTCACGGCCTCTCGCTAGGCACCGGAATGGCGCTCGCGGGCAAGCGCGACGGCAAGAGCCATCGCGTCTGGGTGATGGTGAGCGACGGCGAGTGCGACGAGGGCTCCACCTGGGAGCCGGCGCTTTTCGCTCCCCATCACCGGCTCGACAACCTGGTGGCGATCGTCGACTACAACAAGATACAGAGCTTCGGTACGGTCAAAGAGGTCTTGGATCTCGAGCCCTTGGCCGAGAAGTGGCGTGCTTTCGGTTGGGGCGTGCGGGAGATCGACGGCCACGATCTCACAGCGATTCGCGAAGCCTTTGCGGCTGTGCCCTTCGTGCCGCAGCGGCCGAGCTGCATCGTGGCCCACACCATCAAGGGCAAGGGTGTTGGCTACATGGAAAATCAGCTCCTCTGGCACTACCGGGCGCCGCGCGGCGCGGATCTCGAGACGGCTCTACGCGAGATCGGAGAGGAGGAGCTGCGTTGAGGACCGCGTTTCTGGAAACCCTTTTCGAGCTGGCCAAGGCCGACGAGCGAATCGTCTTCCTCACCGGCGATCTCGGTTTTTCTGTCATCGAGCCGTTTGCTCAAGCTCTGCCGAAGCAGTTCGTCAACGCCGGTGTCGCCGAGCAGAACATGACAGCCATCGCCGCCGGCATGGCGCTCTCGGGCAAGATCGCCCTCACCTACTCGATCGCCAACTTTCCGACGCTGCGCTGCCTGGAGCACATCCGCAACGACGTTTGCTATCACGAGGCGAACGTCAAGATCGTGGCGGTGGGCGGCGGCTTCGCCTACGGCGCCTTGGGAGCGAGCCACCACGCGACGGAAGAGCTGGGCGTCATGCGCATGATGCCGGGGATGACCGTCGTCGCCCCGGCCGATCCCATCGAAGCGCGCCTCGCCACTCGCGCCATCGTGGCCCATCCCGGCCCTTGCTACATCCGGCTCGGCAAGGCGGGGGAGTCGAACGTCCACGAAGGACCGATCGATTTTCAGCTTGGCCGCGCAATCCAGGTGCGCGAGGGCAAAGACGTCACTTTGATCTCGACCGGAGGCATGCTCAAGGCCGCCGTCGGAGTTGCCCGCCGCCTGGCCGAGCGTGGCGTCGAAGCGCGAGTCCTGAGCATGCACACCTTGAAGCCGCTGGACACCGAAGCGGTCCTCGCCGCGGCGCGGGACACGGGAGCCGTCTTCACCCTGGAGCAGCACAGCGTGATCGGGGGCCTCGGGAGCGCCGTGGCCGAGGTCCTCGCCGAAGCCCCGGATATCAAAGTGAAATTCAAGCGCATTGGCCTCCCCTCGGCCTTTTCGCGGCGCGTGGGAAGCCAGCAGTATCTCGAAGAGCAGAATGGATTGGATGAGGCGGGGGTGTTGCGGGCGGTGGAGGGGGTGTTGGGAAGCTAGACCTTCCACCACCCGCCGTCCGCCGACATCTCCGCCGCCGTCAACGCCCTTTGCGTCGCCAGCCCATCCTCGAACGACGCGTCGCCGTCGCCAAGGCCTCCCCGCAGGCAGGCGTCCACGAAGCTCCGCATCATGCGGCCCAGGGCGTGGGTTTGGCCGTCGTGCGCCTCCGCAGCCAGCGGCAGATCCTCCCAGCCGGCTCGGTCGGGTCGGGCGACTCGCAGTGAATCGACACCGCCGCGCGAGAGCAGGGCCTCGAGGGCGCCTTCGCGGCCCACCACCTGCACGAAGTTCTGCGCCCGTTGCGGGGTGATCCGGCTGCTCTGCCACTGGCCGCGGATTCCCGAGGCGAAGCGGAACGAGGCCGTGGCGATGTCGTCCGTCTCGACGCCCGGCCGCGGCAGGTATTGGAGGTCGGCTTTGACCTCCGCGATGGGACCCAGGGTGAAGGCGGCGAGGTCGAAGAGGTGGGAGCCCAAGTCATAGAGCACGCCTCCTCCCGAGGGTCCCTTCAGCTCCC
>DATIOS010000533.1:0-3474 GCA_035472915.1 Thermoanaerobaculia bacterium | reverse complement strand
CAGGCCGGTAGCAGCGCAGCGCTTGTTCTGTCACCCTCATATTGCCTGTCTCATCGGCCCAGTCTGTTGCTCGGACGACATGTGCGCCACCTTCTGCGGCAACCTGAATCCTGACAGCGTCCCGCATTGCAGCGACCCTGACGGTGGATGCTGCAGTTGCGAGCCCCCGGAAGGCTGAGCTCCTGATGAACGGTTCCGGGGCGCGCCGTCTGACGGCTGCCCCGCAACCCTCTCCCTTCGGGTAGAATCTCACCGAGAGGAGACTGGAATGTCGCGGAGAGCTGAGAGACATCGTCGAATTGGGATCGCCTGCGTGCTGGGAGCCTTGCTACTTTTCCCGGCAGTCGCCGCCTTTGCGGACGGCGGGGACGCGGCGCCCCCATTCTCCCTTCAGACCCTCGACGGCAAAACCGTCACCCGCGACAGCCTCAAGGGCAAGGTCGTATTGCTGGACTTCTGGGCCACCTGGTGCGGCCCATGCCTCAAGGCTCTCCCTGAGCTCAAGGATCTACGGCAGAAGAACGCCGGCCAGCCGCTGGTGATCGTCAGCGTCAGCGTCGACGAGGACAAGAAGACCGTCCAGGAATTCGCCAGCCGGAATGGTATGGACTGGCCGCAGGCCTGGGACGGCCAGATGAAGGCCGTCAGCGCCTTCCGCGTCGACAGCTTCCCGAGCTATGTGATCCTCGACTCCGAGAGCCGCATCACCTACCGCCAGAAGGGCTGGGCCCCGGGCAGCTCTGCCGCCGCCTTGGGTGCCGCGGTCACCAGGGCGCTCGAATCGGTCCACAAAGCCACGGTAAAAACTCTCGCCTCCACTCGCTGAGTCGCCGCGGTGGCCGACGAGCTTCCGCGCCGGGATGCGGCGACGGTGGGAGCGGAGCGGCTGGGCTCCCTCGACGCGTTCCGGGGAGCGACCATCGCCGCCATGATCCTGGTGAACAACGCCGGGGACTGGGACAAGACTTACGCCCCGCTCCTCCATGCGGAGTGGAACGGCTGGACGCCCACCGATCTCGTCTTCCCTTTCTTTCTCTTCGCCGTCGGCGTCGCCATTCCCTACGCCTTCGCCGGACGGCTCGCGCGCTCCGGCGGCGACCGCGGGCCGCTCCACCGGCAGATCGTGCGGCGCACGGCGATTCTCTTCGCCCTCGGCCTCTTTCTGAGCTGGTTCCCCTTCTACTCCGTCGACTGGGCGAGCGCCCGCATCCCCGGAGTGCTGCAGCGCATCGCCGCCGTGTACTTCGTCGCCGGCCTCGCCTGGCTCCATCTTGGCGCCCGGGCGCGGATGGCGCTGATGATCGTCCTGCTCGCGGCCTACTGGCTGGCGATGATGCTGGTGCCGGTTCCCGGACACGGCGCCGGTGACCTGAGCCCGAACGGCAACCTTGCCGCCTGGGTCGACCATCTCGTCCTCGGCCACCACACGTGGAAGAAGGCGCCGGGGCCGGGAGATCCTGAAGGAATTCTCAGCACCCTGCCCGCCGTCGCCTCGGCCCTGATCGGCCTCTTCGCCGGCGATTGGTTACGGTCACCGCGGACGCGGCAACAGAAGCTCCGGGGGCTATTGATCTGGGGCGGCGCAGCCACGGTAGCCGGTCTCGCGCTCGCCCGTTGGTTCCCCATCAACAAGAACCTCTGGACCAGCACCTACGTCGTCTTCACCGGCGGCATGGCCCTGCTGCTGCTCGCCGCGGCCTACTTCCTGGTCGATGTCAAGGGCCGCGCCGCCTGGGTGCGCCCGTTCACCCATTTCGGCACCAACGCCATCGTCGCCTTCTTCGGCAGCACCCTCATGGCCAAGATCGCCCTCCTGATCCGCTGGCCGGCGGCGGGAGGTGGAACGGTGAGTCTGCAACAATGGCTCTACCGCCACCTGTTCGCCTCCTGGCTGCCGGACTACGTGTCCTCCCTTGCCTGGGCGGTTCTCTTCACCGCCTTCTGGTGGGGAGTGACGGCGCTGCTCTACCGCCGGCGGGTCTTCCTCAGGATCTAACCGATTTCAGACCAGCCCGCGGGCGGAAAGCTCATCCTTCAGATAGGCGTAGTAGATCGGCGCGGCAATCAGCCCCGCGACGCCGAAGGCTGACTCCATGATCAGCATCGCCAGCAGCAACTCCCAGGCCCGAGCCTGAATCTCATTGCCCACGATCCGCGCGTTGAGGAAGTACTCGAGCTTGTGGATCACGACCAGGAAGGTCAGCGAACCGAACGCGGCGCCCACGGAATCGGCGAGGCTGACGATGACGATGACCGTGTTCGAGATCAGGTTGCCGGCCACCGGCAACAGCCCGGTGAGAAAGGTGAAAACGATCAGTGTCTTGGCAAGAGGCAACTTGACGCCGAGCAGGGGCAGCACCACGCCCAGGTAGATGGCGGTGAGCGCGGTGTTGAGCGCCGAGATACGCACCTGGGCGAAAACGATCCGCCGGAACGCGTCACCGAGCCGCCGAGCCCGCTCCGCCAACGCCCGGGCCAGCGGCGCGGAGTTTGACGACGGCCGCGCCTCGTGAAGCGAGACCAGGGCGCCGATGACCATGCCGATCAGCAGGTGGACGAAGATCCTGCCGATCTCGGCGCCGAAGGTCTGCAGTTGCCCGGCGTGCCTGCGCAGCCAGGTGACCGCTTCGTTCTTCATCTCGTCGGCGTTGGCCGGCAGCTCGCTCGCCAGCCATGAGGGAAGGTGCTGCTTGGAGGTTTCGAGGATGTCGGCCATCTTGGCGAACAAAGCCGGGAAGCTCGCCGGATCGGTGCGGAAGAAGGCGATGAGACCGACGATGAGGAGAGCCAGCGTGGCCACGACGAACACCGCAAGAAGGGCGACCGCCAGCCGCCTTCCGGCCTCGCGACGGCCACGGATGAAACGCAGCTTGCGACCCAGGATGTGCACCAACTCGTAGACGGCCAGCCCGCCCAGCAACGCCGACAGCAGATGCAGGTGAAGAACGAGGAAGAGGCCCAGAGCCGCAAGGATCCAGGAAGCGATCTCCGGAGCCGAAGGACGGGGTCGAATCTCGGCCGCGGGGTCGGCCTTCACTGGCGGTGCGGAATCCATCCGCGAATCTTCGCACAGTCCCAGACTGCAGCTTCTATTCGGGCAGGGGAATCAGCACCGACGGCGTCCCCGCCGGATCGGCCAGGCGAAGATAGAAGTAGCCGATGCCGGCCAGGCCCAGCATGAGGCCCGGCACTTCGACGCCACCGTAGGTGCCGCAGGGCCAAGGCACGCGTTGCGCGGCGCAGGCTTCGATCTCCTGCAATCCACACTCTTCGGCCCGTCGCAACCACTCGGGACGGCCGAGGATCTCGGCACCGTAGATCAAGGTCTCGCAGTTGCCGCCCCGGCCGTGGCAGAGGGAGTCGTTGGTCTGGCTCATCTCGGTGCCGCCGCGCAGATTCTCGAGCGTCGTGGCGACCGACACCTCCGCCTCTTTCCGGACCTCCTCGTCGCCGGAGAGCTGCCAGGCGCGCAGG
>DATIOS010000532.1:0-3730 GCA_035472915.1 Thermoanaerobaculia bacterium | reverse complement strand
CACGGCGCCGGCGGCCGCCGCGCACCCGCGTCCGTCCCTCGCCACGGCCTTCGTTCCGGCGCAGACCGACCTCGAGCAGAGCATCGCCGCCGTCTGGCAGGAGATCCTGGGCGTCGAGCCGGTGGGCGTGCACGACAACTTCTTCGAGTTGGGGGGCAACTCGCTGGCCGGCCTGCGGCTGGTCCAGCGGCTGCGCGAGCGGCTGGGGACCAGCCTCTCGGAGGTGAGCCTCTACGAGGCGCCGACGGTGGGCACTCTCGCTCGCATGATCGCCGCTCAGGCACCCGAGGAAGAGATGGTGGTCGCGGTC
The DNA here is from genome assembly GCA_035472915.1 of Thermoanaerobaculia bacterium. GTDB lineage: Bacteria > Acidobacteriota > Thermoanaerobaculia > Multivoradales > UBA5704 > DATARR01. Next base: position 3,420 of record DATIOS010000532.1, on the reverse strand, counting down.
AGCGCGGCGCAGGAGAGCCGGCAGCGGGGTGAGCGGAGGATGGCGCGGCTCCAGGGCAGAAGGGGAGCTGGCGGATGATCCGAGCAGCCCAGGGCCGCACGCAGGCGGCGAGGAGAAACAACTTGATACCCGTGATCGGAACCGTCCCGAAGCCGTCCCGTCGCCGGGCACTCCTGCTGGCGGCGATCCTCGTCCTGGCCCTGCCCACGGCCTTGCTGGCACAGACCGAGCCGCCGGCGGGAGAGCCGGGCACGCAGCCCCCCTCGGCACCGCCCTCCTCGGCGCCGCCGCCCATCTCGCAGCCCGCCGTCACGCCGCCGCCCCCCGGGCCCGCGGCCGAGCCCCCGGTTCTCACGGCGCCGGGCGGTGCCTATACCGTCCGTCCGGTTTTCTTCGCCAAGCCGCCGGTGATCGACGGCCGCCTGAGCGACCCGATCTGGAAGACGGCGGCGCGAATCACCAACTTCACCCAGCTCGAGCCGCACGAGGGTGAGCCGGCGACCGAGCAGACCGAAGTCTTCCTCGGCTACGATGGCGACAACCTGTACATCGGCGCCCGCTGCCACGACGCGCAGCCCAAGAAGATCGTCACCACCACGCTGACGCGCGACAGCGACATGGGTTACGACGACACCTTGCAGATCCTCGTGGACACCTACCACACCGGGCGCAGCGGCTACGTCTTCACCACCAACTCCGGGGGCGTGCAGGTCGACGGCCTGGTCCGCAATGAAGGCGAGCAGGTCGACCTGGACTGGGACGGCATCTGGAGTGTGGAGTCCAAGCGTGACGCTGAAGGCTGGACGACCGAGATCATCATCCCCTGGCGCACCCTCCGCTTCCCCAACAAGCAGGAGCAGGTGTGGGGCTTCAACGTCGAGCGCGAGGTGGCCCACAAGCAGGAGCGCAGCTTCTGGAAGCCGGTCGGTCACTCCTGGTACGCGCGCTACAAGCTCTCCGAAGCCGGCACGCTCGTCGGCCTGCAGGGCGCCAAGCCGGGAGGCCGATTCCACATCGCCCCCTACGTCATCGCCGGCGCCGAGCAGCCGCAAGGCGGCTCGACATCCTCGGTCACCCACGCCGGCGGCGACATCAAGATCAACCTGGCCTCTGACCTGGTGGCCGACGTGACCATCAAGACCGACTTTTCGGAGACCGAGGCCGACGAACAGGACGTCAACCTGACCCGCAACCCGCTGCTGTTCCCGGAGAAGCGGGCCTTCTTCCTCGAGGGAGCGAACCTCTTCTACTTTGGCCAGCGGCCGGACCCCGAGCACACCTCCGAGTACTTTCTTTTCTTCAGCCGGCAGATCGGCCTCACTCCGGACGGCCGGGCGTCGATCCCTATCCTGGGCGGCGTCAAGCTGACCGGCCATGAGGGAAGCTATGACGTGGGGGCGCTGAGCCTCCAGACGGAGTCGGTCCACAAGCCGGACGGCTACGGCGGCACTGTCGACGAGCCGCAGACGACCTGGAGCGCATTGCGGGTGAAGCGCGATCTCGGCAACGGCTCGACGTTCGGCGTCATCGGGCTTTCGAAGGACGCCACCGGCGACCAGAACCGGGTCGGCGGGGCGGACTGGGACATCACGCTCAACCAAAACCTACGCACCGGCGGCTACGTTGCCAAGAGCTCGACTCCCGGCATCGACGGCAAGGATTACGCGGGCTCCGCCGATCTCTACTGGGACAGCCGCAACTGGCGTTTCCATTCCGAGTACACCCAGATCGGCCAAGGCTTCAACGACGAGCTGGGATTCATCACCCGCACCGGCGTGCGCTTCTTTCGCACCGACAACTACTGGATTCTCTGGCCTGACAAAGTCTTCAAGCAGGCCTGGTTCGTCTACGACCTCGACTACATCACCGATCTCGCGACCGGGCAGCTGCAGACCCGCATCAACCACGGCAAGTTCAGCGCCTACTTTCGCGACTCGTCGGGTATCGCCTACAAGTACTACGACGAGCTGGAGGTGCTCACCGAGCCCCTGGAGATCAAGAAAGGGCTCTTCATCCCGTCCGGCTCCTATCGCTTTGGCCATCACTTCCTCGGCTACCAGAGCGACTACACGAAGCCGTTCGGTTGGGCGGGAAGGCTGGCCTGGGGCGATTACTACGACGGTCATATCCTCCAGTCCTTTCTCTTCCTCACCTACCGTCCGATCCCCGGCCTGTTCACCGCCGTCACCTATCAGCAGACGAAGGTCCACCTGAAGGAAGGCGACTTCACCTCCGACATCGCGCTGGGCGAGGTCACCTACGCCTTCTCGAACCGTTTGTCCACCCGCCTGTGGGTGCAGTGGGACAAGGATGCGAACCTGCGGGAAAAGCTCGACGTCGACTGGGAGTACCGGCCGGGCTCGAAGCTGTTCATCGTCTACCAGAACATCAAGAGCTACGTCGACTTCTTCGATCCCCGCCAGCCGCTGTTCGGGACGCCGGGGCGCTCCCTCCTGGCCAAGATCGTCTTCCTCTACTAGGAGATGAGAAAGCGATGACCGCGCGCCGAGAACCGACGGGAACCGAGATCGCCATCGTGGGGATGGCTGGGCGCTTTCCGGGCGCTCGCGACATCGCCGAGCTCTGGCAGAACCTGCGCCAGGGAACCGAGGCGGTGCGCTTCCCCGACGACGCGGAGCTCAAGGCGAGGGGTCTCGACGCCGCTCGACTCGCCGATCCGGCCTGGGTCAAGGCGGTCTCCCAGATGGATGGCTACGACAGCTTCGACGAGCGCTTCTTCGGCGTCAACCCGCGCGAGGCGGAGCTCATGGATCCCCAGCACCGGGTGTTCCTGGAGTGCGCCTGGGAGGCTCTGGAGAGCGCGGGCTACGACCCCGAGGGCTTAACCGTCCGCACCGGGGTCTACGCCGGAGCGACGATCTCCACCTACCTGCTCTTCCACCTGATCGGCAACCCCCGATTGGCGGCTGCCGATCCATTGCAGGTGATCATCGGTAACGCCTCCGACTCGCTCACCACCCGCGTCTCCTACAAGCTCAACCTCAAGGGTCCCAGCCACAGCTTGAACAGCGCCTGCTCGACCTCGCTGGTCGCCGTCCACACCGCCTGCCAGGCGCTGCTCAACGAGGAGTGCGACCTGGCGCTGGCCGGCGGCGTCTCGATCCAGGCCGACGCCGGCCTCGGCTACCGCTACGTGCCGGGGTCGGTGGTGTCGCCGGACGGCCACTGCCGGACCTTCGACGCCGGGGCGCAGGGGAGCATCTTCGGCTCCGGCGTGGGGTTGGTGGTCCTCAAGCGGCTGGACGAGGCGGTGCGCGACCGCGACACGATCCGCGCCGTCATCCTGGGCTCGGCGGTCAACAACGACGGCAGCCTCAAGGTCGGCTTCACGGCGCCGGGAGTCGAAGGGCAGTCGGCGGTGATCAGCGAAGCCCTTGGGGTGGCGGGAGTGGACCCGGC
>DATIOS010000531.1:0-2689 GCA_035472915.1 Thermoanaerobaculia bacterium | reverse complement strand
GTGTCTGCTGGGGACACATCGGCAATGCCCGGCGAGTGGCGACCGATTTCGACTCGGCTGACGAAGCGTTCGCCCAAGCTTGGAAGCTCTGGCGCAGCGGGTCCGGAATCGAGTCCGAGCTGTTACCCGAATGGCGACTGCTCGACCTCGAGGCGTCTCTCCGGCGGGAGCAGCAGCGGTTCACGGAAGCCTTGGAGCTGCTCGACCAGGCCAGGACTGCCAGCGGTGGCGAGCCAATGGCGAGCGCCCGCATCCTCTTGAAGAAAGAGCACGTCCTTATTCAGATGGGAGATGCCAAGGGCGCGCTCGCGGCCCTGAAGGAGGCAGAACCGTTCGTCGAGGCTGCGGGAGATTCCCATCTGCTCTTCACGTTCCGCTTCAACCGGGCTGATGTTCTTAGCCGCCTTGGGAAATGGAACCTGGCGGCGAAGCTACTGCCTTGGGTGTGCGAGACGGCGATCGAGCGTGGCAACGAGCTCGAGCTGATCCGCGCTGGCTGGTTGCAAGCGAAAGTGGCGGCTGGCCAGGGACGGAACGAAGATGCGATGTCCCGCCTGGAGCAAGTGAGTCAAGACTTCACGGCCCACAAGCTGCCTTATGAGGCGGCCCTCTCCTCGCTCGAGTTGGCCGTTCTCTGGCTGAAGGCCGGGCGAAATGGTGAGGTTGCGCAGCTTGCGGTGGCCATGAAGTGGATCTTTGACGACAAGGGAATGGATGACGCGGCGCTGGAGGCCTTCGCTCTGTTTTGCGAGGCAGCTCGGAAGCAGACTGCAACCGTGGAGCAGGCGCAACGGGTGATCGCCGCCCTCGAGAAGGCGGAGCGCTCGGCTCCTTCCTCGGGCAGGGGAAGAGGCCGAGCTTGAAGGGTTACGAATGGCAAATACCGCTCGGGTCGATGTGGCAGCCCGTGTCGGTTTGGAGCGTGGGCGGCGGCTTCGGTGAAGGATTGGTCAAGCAACGGCCATCCGGATCGATATGGCAACCCTCTTCGCTCCAAAGGCTTCGCAAGGTGTTCCAGAGTTGGTTCAGAAGCTCGAATCGAGCCGGTTCGAGGGCCTGCCCCGGCTGCGCGCGCTCCGTGGCCCGAGACTCGGCGGCACTGACCCACGGCGTGGCGAAAAGGGCAATCAGCAGGAAAAGAATGGTCGTACGCCGGAAAGACCTGGTCGTCATGGCAGCTCCCTGGAGAGCGCTCCGCCACGGTCGCCATGGCCGCGCGGGCAAGCTCTTCAGGAAAAAGTGGACCAAAGAATCATAACCTATGTCCAGAAGAGGGGAAATCGGCGATGGCGAAGCGGGGTGACCCGAGAGTCTTGAGGCTGGTGGTGCGCTTCCTGCGGGATCATGCCGACCTCTCGCAGACGGATTTCGGGAAGGCGTGCGGGGTGGGTCAAGCCCAGATTTCCCGCTACGAGACGGACGAACCCGTGCCGGAGGAGGCGCTGCGCCGCATGGCGGCGGTGGCGCGCGTGGAATGGTGGTTCGTGGTGCAGCTCCGCCGCGTCTACGCCACGATCCTCGCCTCGGCCCGCAGGCGCGGGATTGCGAGCGCCGAGCCGGTCGATTTGGAGGTCCTGGAGCCGGCGCTGCTGGCTGTGACGTCCTACCTGGTCGAGGACGGGCTGGCGCGGACGCTGCCTCAGCCGCCCCAGGAAGCGCGCCGCGAGGCGGAGGAAGTCTGGACAGCGCTGGAGCGCTTCCCGATTGCGGACCGCCGGAGGTTGCTCGAGCTGTCCCTCCGGCCCAGCCGCAGCATTGCCCTGGCGGCGCGAGCCTGCGAAGTGAGCGAGCGGGTCGCGGCCCACAACGTCGAAAAGGCGCTGGAGTTGGCGGAGCTGGCCCTGTTCATCGCGGACCAAGCGCCGGAGGGGCGGCGCTCCCGAGCCCGAGGCTACTGCTGGTGCTACATCGGTAATGCACGCCGGGTGGCGACGGACTTCGACGCGGCCGACGAAGCCTTCGGCCGGTCGTGGAGTCTCCGGCTAGGGGCTGAAATCGATCCCGAGTTGCTCTCGGAGTGGCGGCTGCTCGACCTCGAAGCCTCCTTGCGACGAGAGCAGCGTCGATTCTCCGAGTCCTTGGAGCTACTCGACCGGGCCCGCGCTGCCAGCGGCAATGACCCGGTGGCGGCCTCGCGCATCCTTTTGAAGAAGGACCACGTCTTGAACCTCATTGGTGATTTCGAGACCGCGCTCGCGGTTCTGGCAGAGGCGGCTCCTTTCGTCGAAGCCTCAGGAGATCCCCACCTGCTCTTCGCGCTCCGCTTCAATCGGACTGACGAGCTATGCCACCTGGAGCGTTGGGATGAGGCGGCGCTCCTCCTCCCCTTGGTGACCGAGATGGCAATGCAGCAGGGTAACGAGCTGGATCTCCTCCGGCTCGGCTGGTTGCAGGCGAAGGTGGCAGCCGGGCAGGGCCAGGAGGACGAGGCGGTCGCCAAGCTGGAAAAAGTGAACGCCGAGTTCACCGGCCGCAACCTACCCTACGAAGCGGCCCTCTCCTCGCTCGACCTGGCCGTGATCTGGCTCAAGGCGGGCCGGAATGCCGAGGTGGCGCTGATTGCCGTTGGCATGAAGTGGATTTTCGAGGCCAAGGGGATTGAGCGCGAAGCGCTGATGGCATTGCGGCTCTTCTGCGACGCGGCGGAGCGGGAGGCGGCGACGGTGGAGTTGGCGCGGCGGGTGATCGC
>DATIOS010000530.1:0-3871 GCA_035472915.1 Thermoanaerobaculia bacterium | reverse complement strand
AGCTGGATTTTGGGCCAACTGGTGGTCGGGAGTACGAGGATCGCCAGCCGTCTGCCGGTGAGATTCTGCTGGTAGCGAAGATTCCGATCCGTTGTGACGAGTGCCTCGAATTCTGCCTCGGCAGCCTTCAGTAGCTCGCCGTTCTTAAGCGCCGACCAGCCCTTCTCATACGCAGTAGTAACGTTGTGGCCGGTGAGCTCATGACGCAAAGGTGCTGGCGTCCCTTGGTCGAGGAGGATTCTCACGCCGCTGATGGGTTCAGGTCATGCCTCGACGAGGCTCTGCTCGGCGTGTTCGAGGACAGCTTCGATCTGCTGGCGGCTCACTCCCGGAAACCAGTCCAGAAAGTCGTCCACGCGCGCCCCATCTTCGAGGTTCTCGAAGAGAGATTTGACAGGCACGCGCGTCCCCTTGAAAAGCCAGGCGCCACTGACCTTTGCCGGATCTTTCTCCACCGCTGGACACTGATTCCAATCGAGCATGGCCCAAGGATATGCTTGCCTGGCACGCGCGGCAAGTCGCCAGCGCTCCCAGGGAAAAAGTAATCAGGCCGTCACCGCCTCCCGTTCTCCCACCGCCACCCACCGCCGATCCCGCTCCCCAACATACTCTGACTGCGGCCGGATGAGCCGGCCGGTTTCGAGTTGCTCAAGGGCATGGGCTGTCCAACCGGCCACCCGGCCGATGGCAAAGGTGGGCGTGAACAGCTCGGTTGACAACCCCAGGCCATGGAGCAGGAGAGCGGTGTAAAACTCCACGTTGGTGTCCAGTCGCCGGTCCGGCTTGGCCTCGCGCAGGAGGCGCAGGGCGGTGGCCTCGACGGACCGGGCCAGCTCGTAGAGCCCCATGTCGCCGCCATTCCAGTAGAACCGCTCGGCCGCCGCGGCCAGAACGTCCGCCCGCGGATCGCGCACCCGGTAGACGCGGTGGCCGAAGCCCATCAGCCGCTCACCGCGGGCGAGCTTCTCCCTCAACACCGGCTCCGCCCGTTCCGGGGTCCCGATCTCGAAGACCATGTCCAAAGCCGGGCCCGGGGCGCCACCGTGGAGAGGACCCTTCAAGGCTCCCACCGCGCCCGTGATCGCCGAAATCAGGTCCGAGCGAGTGGAGACGATGACCCGGGCGGTGAAAGTCGAGGCGTTGAGGCCGTGATCCGAGACGGTATTGAGGTAGGTCTCCAGTCCCCTTGCCCGCTCCATCGACGGCTCCTCGCCTGACAACATATAGAGGAAGCTCGCGGCGTGCCCGAGGTCCTCCCTGGATGCCAGCGGTTCCTCTCCCCTTACAAGTCGCCAGTACGCGGCCACGATCGTGGGGAAGGCAGCCACCAGGGTGACAGCGTCCTCCCTCGGGTCTCCCCCACCTTCGATCAAGCTCAACGTGCCCGCCGCCATGCGCAGGGCGTCCATGGCCGGGACTTGCCTCTTGGCCGCGGACCGCAGCAGCTCCAGCGTCGCCGCAGGCAGGTTCCGTCGGCCAGCCAGACGGCGTCGGAGCTCCGCCAGCTCCTCCGCCGTGGGCAGTCTGCCATTCCACAGTAGCCAGGCGGTCTCCTCGAACGAGGCGCGAGGGGCCAGCTCCTCCACCGGGAAGCCGGCAATCAGCAGCTCGCCAGCCTCGCCGTCGACGCTGCTCAAACGGGTTGTGGCGGCCACGACCCCTTCCAGTCCTTGGTTTTTGGTGTCGTTCATCGTCGTCTCCTTCCAGTCCATGTTCGATCCGCGCTCATAGCTTGTCAATCTTGATTCACCGATCAATGTGTGGCAGCTTGAGGTGATGACGGAGGACTGGTTTCTCACCGCTCCGGAGGCCGCGACTGAGTTGGAGATCTCACTCACGACGCTCTACGCCTATGCCAGTCGGGGAATGCTTCGCTCCGAGACCGTGCCCGGCGATCCTCGCGCCCGGCGGTATCCACGGGAGGACGTGCTGCGGCTCAAGGAGAAAAAGGAGCTGCGGAAGGATCCGGAGAAGGCGGCGCCGAAGGCCCTCTCCTGGGGAGCGCCGGTGCTGGAGTCGGCAATCACGCTGGTACTGGACGGCCGGCTCTACTACCGTGGCAGAGACGCGGTCCAGCTTGCCCGAAACGCCACGGTCGAGGAGGTGGCGGCGCTCATCTGGACGGGCGATTCGTCGATGGTCGCAACGATCTTTGAGAGCGACCCGCCTGGCTTGCCCTCCTGGGTAGGTCCGATCCTCAGCGCGGAGCTGACACCTACGGAACGCTGCCAAGTGGCGCTCCCCATCGCAGGCGCAGCGGATCTGGCGGCCTGGGACCTGCGGCTGGCGGCGGTGGCCGCGACGGGAGGGCGGATCCTCCGCTTCCTGGCGGGGATTGCCGCGGGCGTCCCCACCCCCCTATCTGGCGGCATTGCGAACATTCTCCAAACCGGCTGGGCGCCCGACCGACCCGAGGCCACCGGCCCCATCGCCTCAGCGCTCATTCTCTCGGCGGACCACGAGCTAAACGTATCGGCCTTTACGGCCCGCTGCGTGGCCTCGGCCGCCGCCTCGCCCTACGATGTGGTCTCCGCGGGCCTTGCCGCGCTCAAGGGAGCCCGCCATGGCGGACACACCGAACGGGTGGAATCACTCTTCCGCGAGGCGGGATCGGCGGCCGGAGCCCGCCGCGCCATGGCGGACCGCCTCCGCCGCGGCGAGGAGATCTCCGGCTTCGGTCAGCCCCTATATCCTGAAGGCGATCCCCGCGCCGCCGCGCTCTTGGAGATCGCCGCCGAAGTCGCCCCCGGATCCCCTGCAGTAGAGTGCGCCCAGGCCCTCATCGAAGCCGGCCGCGAGTTGATCCGCGAGCATCCCACGATCGACCTCGGCCTCGTCGCCCTCGCCCGCGCCCTGGATCTTCCGGAGCACACCCCGCTCGCCCTCTTCGCCCTCGGCCGCACCATCGGCTGGATCGGCCATGCGATCGAACAGTACGCGCTGGGGAAGCTCATCCGGCCGCGGGCGGCGTATGTGGGCGAGATGCCGGGTCTATGATCACTCCGACTCGTGGTACTTTCGGGCACCGAGGAACGCTGACAGGCACTTGACGCTCTATCGGCGTGCCGCTACTCTGGTTCGGCGATGCCAGTATCTCAGGAAGGGAGCCGTGCATGGCGCTCATAAAGGAAACAGCCAAGGATCGAGTCTTGACCATTGTCCACAGTCAGCCAGACGACAGCGCTTTCGACGAGATCCTACAAGAGTTGGCTCTGGCTCGCATGATTGAGCGCGGCCTAGCGGATTCCGAAAGTAATCGTACGATCAGCCATGAAGAGATGGGACAGAGAATCTCTTCATGGGCAAAATAAAGTGGACACAAGAATCTGAGCGTTGGCTCCGAGAGATCCACGACTACATCGCCGTGGACAATCCTGCGGCTGCACTCCGCACCGTTCAAGGCATCTATGAGAAAGCCGAGAGCCTTGCCCGATTTCCGGAGAGGGGTTATCGCTACCACGATCAGGCGGACAGCAAAGTAAGAATCCTCCTCTACGGCCACTATCGAATCGCCTACTTGATCAAAGAGAACAGAGACATCGAGATTCTTGGTGTATTTCACGGGGCGTTGGATATCACCAGATTCCTAGGCTGAGTCCAAATTGACCTGGCCACCCGCAGCCTCTCCCGGATCCGCACCACCTCCCCCACAACGATCGTGGCCGGCGCCTTGAGACTGGCCCGAGCGACGTCTCCCACGATGGTCGCCAGGGTACCCACCACGACCTGCTCCTCAGCCAAGGTCCCCTGGGCGATGACAGCCACAGGCGTCTCGGCTCCTCGGCCGTGGAAGAGGAGCGCCGCGACGATCTCGGGGAGCCGGGAGAGGCCCATGAGGATGACGAGGGTCTCGACGCGGGCGAGGGCGTCC